>CAWUWQ010000039.1:0-3696 GCA_963926065.1 uncultured Algoriphagus sp. | reverse complement strand
TGAATCTCCTGGTTCAAGACTTCAGTCTTGGACTATTACCTCCGCAGTCTTCAGACTGCAATAATTTAAAGAGGCTTATACTTTTTGAAAGAAAGCTAACTTTCTAATTAAACTAGAGAGACCCCTTTGAATTCAAATGCTTAAGACTTGAACCAAGAAATTATTTTTACTTTCATATAAAAACGAGCTTGGCGAAAGCGCAACACAGAGGAATGTCCCCATGGATATCGGGACAAACATTCGAGATCCAATATGACCATTAAAAAGAAATTATAATCATATATAAAACATCGCTATATGAGTAGAAAATATAAAATCAGAGATCAGGAAAAGCTTTATTTCGTCACGTTTACGATTGTTGAATGGATTGACCTTTTTACTCGAAGAGTCTATCGGGATATTTTCCTAGACTCATTGAGATACTGTCAAATGAATAAAGGATTAGATCTCTGTGCTTACTGTATTATGTCAAGCCATATTCATCTTATTATTGGTAGAAATTCAGAAGACCCTATAGAAGGGATTATCCGAGATATCAAGAAATTTACTTCCATAAAATTTCTAGAGGAGATCCAACAAAGCGCTGAGGAAAGTAGAAAAGAGTTTTTATTGAGTCATTTTGGTAGTGCGGGTAGGCTTAATCCAAATAATACTCATTTTCAAATTTGGCAGCAACATAGTCATCCTATTGAATTGAATACAAATGAGAAAGTTCATAGATGCATAAATTACATTCATCAAAATCCAGTAGTCGCTGGAATTGTGCTTTCTTCTGAAGAATATCTTTACAGCAGTGCTTCAAATTATGCTGGCTTAATTGATACTTTGATTGAGGTGATTTTAATAGACTAAAAAAGATTGATTGTCATTCATTTGCAAAGCTTAAAGATGTGGTCCAAGTCTGAAGACTTGAACCAATTGGTCTGAAGACTTGAACCAATTGCACTTCAACAAAACACGCTAGTCAAAAAAAAAGGATCCATTCCGAAGAATGAATCCTTAAACCCAATCAGAGTTTTTTGAGCATCAGTTTGCGGTACTCCACCTTCATCGGTGGGCCGACATGTACTTGCACGCCGAGCAAGCCGGACATCATCCGGTTTTTTGAGTCCTCATCATGGACTTCACTCATCAGGATTCCATTGACAAAGTGTTGCATGATATTTCCTTTTACGATGAGATGAATCTCATTCCAGTCTTCTTTTTTGATCTTAGATCCCAATTCAGCTCGGTCGCCCAGATCTTTTTCCAGATTCAAACCTTTCCAGGCATTCCGCTCTACAAAATCACGTAGAACCGGCACATCATCTGGCTGAGAAGTAATCTTTGTTTGCTGACCTCGATAAGCTAAAGTTGTCCGCTTTCGCTCCTCGTAGTTTTGACCGGTATAGGTATTTTTACCGTCGATATCTGCTTGATAACCTCGAAGCGCAAAAGGAACTTCAGCGACTCGATCGCTTCGGTAATTGATTCCTGAATTCCCTGATTCAGAGATCCGAAACTCTCCTTTCAGTTCAAAATCCGCTACTTCTCCACCTGTCCAGATTAAGAAGGTATTGGTTTTCAATAAAGTCTCTGAAGTGATAACCCCTACGATTGCTCCGTCTTTTACCGACCAGTAAGTTGGATCTCCCTCCCATCCTTCTAGAGTTTTGCCATCAAAAATGGCTTTGAAATCATTTTGAGCAGATCCAAACTGAGAAGCAACTACTGGCTGATCGCTACTTTCATAGGGAGAGAATGCTGATTCGATTCCGTAATGGCCAAGAACCATTACGGCAGCAGCTGCCTCGAGAAGTAGATATTTCTTTAAAAATTGGAGTCTCATTTCTGTGCAGTTGCTTTGTTCTGATAGACTTCATGATTTGGATTTCCTCCAGAAATTAAATACGCCATCAAATCCTTTAATTCTTCTTCATTGAGTCGATTGATCATCCCAGGAAGCATGGTGGACACCTCAGACACTTTGGTACTCTTCACCTCAGTTTTAGCGACGGTTCGAATTACATCTGGTGCAAATGGATTTTGTGACACGTAGTAATTGGCTTCGTCCTCATTGGTCAAGCGACCTACTACTGATCCTCCAGTTTTTAACTCTAAGATCGTAGCCTCATATTGCTCCGAGATCTCATCACTAGGATTGATTGTCGCATTCAAAATATCTTTTGGAGAGAATCTTGTTCCCAACTGACTAAGATCAGGACCGATCACTCCACCTTCGCCTTGCATCGTATGGCAAGACTGACAAAGAGTAGCCACATACATCGCCTTTCCTCTCACCAAGTCTCGCCCGGTGAGGACTTCCACTACTGGTAAGGCTTCTTCAACTGTCCATCTTTTACCCGGCCCTTCTGGCTGAATATTAGTTTCTGCAAGATCATTTCCACTACTCGTCAACATGGATGCGCCAGAAAGTTCATTGTATTTATCAAAGTCACCTTTCGCCACATGCGTCAAAGCCATTTTTCTTGCGCGATCAATAAAGCCTACATAACTTCTACCGCCTTTGTATTTAAAGGCATCCTGAATCCAAGTGAAGTATTTCTCATGCAATTCAGGTGTCCAGCCTGCTTCAGCTCCACCCAATACAGTGGCCAAATAGGTCTGCTGTGCTGGTGGTACATTGGCGAGCATATTTGCAATGTCCAATCCGTACTGAGGATTTCGCATGATCAGATCCGACGATGAGGTGAAAGTCTTCTGATAGTCAGGATCATCTTTTGCATTTTCAAGCAAAGCCAGCGTCTTCGATACACCATCCGGAGCATCTAGGTAAACCAATAATTTGCTCAGCTCACGATCTAAATTGTTATTATTTGCGGGGAAATTTCCATCCAAATAAGTAACCAACTGGCTTTTCACATTTGCAGTTGGTTCACCTTGACGATAAAGTATCAACTCGAACGCCCGAAGTAAATCCTGCTTCTCTTTTTCGTTAAGTTTTGAATAGTCGATTCCCATTAATACTTGAACCATAGGAGTTCCTGCCCCTTTCTCACTATGTCTTGCCATGGCAATCATAGCCTGGGTAAGTTTTGCGGGATTTTGCTCTTCGAGGGCTTTTACTTTCCAAGAATCAATTGGCTGATGCTCCAAAGCTATTCGAGCAGCATATTGGACAAATCGATCTGCATGGTCCAAATTGGCCCAAGCTTTTTCCAAACCTTCTGAAGGAGCTCCATCCTTGTGAAATTCTTCCAATTCTCTTCTCAGCTTATTTTCGGCAGGCAGATCAGCCACTTGAAGTGGTTTGATGTTATTCTCTACCTCTCCATCGTAATACACTCTGTAAAGATCTGATTCCAATCTTCGACCACCTGTCATGAAATACATCGCGCCATCAGGGCCGATGGTTCCGTCTGTCAATGGAAGTGGAGAACCAGAAATAAATTCTTCTGCAGTAGCTTCATAGGTCGCTCCATTTGGCTTCAACTCGAAGGCATAAATAATTCCAAAACTCCAGTCGAAAGCATAAAGTGCTTTTTGATATTTCTCAGGAAAATTAGCTCCAGTACCAAACATGACGTTTGTAGGGGAACCCTGACCGATATTAATGGTTGCGGGAAGATTGTCAGGATAAAGAGGTGACCATTTTTGGTTTCCAGTTCTCCAGCCATATTCTGACCCACTAGTCACATGACATATTCGAGTAGGTCGATACCAAGGCATTCCAAAGTCCCACTCCATATCCGAATC
>CAWUWQ010000038.1:0-12716 GCA_963926065.1 uncultured Algoriphagus sp. | reverse complement strand
ATGGCAACCTGGAAAATCGCTCCAGCTTTAGCGGCTGGCTGCTGTACTGTTGTAAAACCTGCAGAGCAAACCCCCACAAGTATCATGGTATTAATGGAATTGATCGGAGACATTCTTCCTCCGGGAGTTTTGAATGTGGTTACGGGATTTGGAGTAGAAGCAGGTAAACCTCTAGCCTCTTCACCTAGAGTTGCAAAAGTCTCTTTCACGGGTGAAACAACGACCGGTCGACTGATCATGCAATATGCCTCTGAAAATCTTATTCCTGTTACTATGGAATTGGGAGGGAAATCTCCAAATATTTTCATGAAATCCGTAGCTGATGCAGATGATGACTTCTTCGACAAAGCTGTGGAAGGAGCTGTAATGTTTGCTTTGAACCAAGGCGAGGTTTGTACCTGTCCGTCAAGAATCCTAGTTCACGAAGATATTTACGACATGTTTATGGACCGAGTAATCGCTCGTACAAAAGCAATCAAAATGGGTCACCCTCTTGCTGAGGACACAATGATGGGAGCTCAAGCTTCCAAAGATCAATATGAAAAAATACTTTCTTACATGGACATTGGAAAGCAAGAAGGTGCCTTGGTACTTACTGGAGGTGCTGAAGCTAGCTTGAAAGGCGGATTAGAAGAAGGATACTATATTGAACCAACTATTTTCAAGGGTCATAATAAAATGAGAATCTTCCAAGAAGAGATTTTCGGGCCAGTGGTTTGTGTCACAACTTTCAAAACAACCGAAGAAGCCATCGCAATTGCGAATGATACGATGTACGGTCTAGGAGCTGGCCTATGGTCAAGGGATGCCCATGAATTGTATCAAGTTCCTAGAGCGATTCAAGCGGGCCGCGTTTGGGTAAATTGCTATCATGCCTATCCTGCTCATGCACCATTTGGCGGATACAAGAAGTCTGGATTTGGAAGAGAAAATCACTTGATGATGCTTGGCCATTACCGACAAACCAAAAACATGCTAATCTCCTACAGCAAGGAGAAGCTCGGATTCTTTTGATTGTAAATCCAAGTAAACCAGAAAAGGCAGAGGAAAAATCCTCTGCCTTTCTTTCCTTTACAAAAAAGCTAAAATAATATGGAGACAATTAAAAGAGTACTGATAACAGACTCTGCAAAAGAAATAATTGACATCTTGAGAAAACGCTTTGGTTCGGATCTAATGTTTCACCAAAGTGGTGGATGCTGTGACGGATCCTCTCCCATGTGTTTTGAAAAAGGTGATTTCAAAGTAGGTAGTCAGGATGTTTGGTTGGGAGAAGTTTATGGCTGTGATTTTTTTATGAGTGCAGATCAATTTGAGTATTGGAAACATACACAACTCACTTTGGATGTTACTCCCGGTCGAGGAAGTAGCTTTTCGATTGAAATCCCAATGGGTATCAGATTTATGATTCGATCAAAGTTATTCACAACTGAAGAAATAGAAAATCTCAATCCTATTAAAACTGGCGAAGAGCATTTAAGGGAAAGCTAATCTCCTTTTACCTTACATTGCTTTTTTCCTTAACTTCCATAGCTTAATTGATAGCTATGAAGAAATTATTACCTGCCTTAGGAGTAGTCGTGATCCTTTATTTTGTGTCAACATTGTTGGTACCTCCTTACATTGAATCCAAACGTAATCCTATCAAACAGGAGAAACCTTATATAGTATCTACTGAGGCTCATCAAATATATGCTCGATTAGATTTTATCTCAGATCTTCATTGTGACGCTTTGCTCTGGGGACGAGATTTGACACAAAAATCTGATCGAGGTCATGTAGACTTCCCTCGAATGCGAGAAGCCAATGTGGCGATGGAGATGTTTACCATTGTATCCAAGTCCCCATCTGGTCAAAACATGAAAAGCAATAGTGCAGATACTTTCGATAATATCACGTCTCTAACAATCGCCAAAGGCGAAAGCCCTTTTAATTGGTTTAGCCTGATCAATCGTACACTTTCTCAATCTCAGGATTTAGCAGATTTTATTGAAGAGGAAAACGAAAAAGCTATTTTTATAAAGTCCAAAGCTGATCTAGAAAGGCTAATCCTAGCCAGAAAATCTGATAAAAATGTAATCGGCGCAATGCTGGGTATTGAAGGCGCACATGCGCTTGAGGGAAAAATTGAAAATATCAATCTTGCATATGAAGCTGGTGTTCGTATGATCGGGCCAACCCACTTTTTTGATAATGAGCTTGGTGGATCGGCTCATGGCGAAAATCTCGGCGGGTTGACTGATTTTGGTAAAGAGGTGATTCGAAAAATGAATGAACTTGGTATTTTCATCGATTTGGCTCATTGCTCTCCTGCAATTGTAGATGATGTCCTAGCAATCACGACCGCTCCAGTAATGGTATCTCACACTGGTGTGAGAGCGGTCTTGGACTCACAACGAAATATGAGCAACGATCAGATCAAAAAAATAGCGGCAAATGGAGGTATCATCGGAATTGCATTTTTTGACATGGCAGTGGGTGAGCCGGAACTCCCGAATATCATCGCATCTATCCGCCATATCAGAGATCTAGTCGGAATCAAATATGTTGCATTAGGTTCGGATTATGATGGCTCAGTTGCTGTTCCTTTCGATATTACAGGATTACCACTAATCGTAGAAGGCTTAATTAAAGATGGTTTTACTGAACAAGAAATACGTGCTGTAATGGGCGAGAATGTAAAAAAATTTATGCTAAAAAATCTTAGATAAATGAAAGAATCACTTATTCACCAAGAAAATAGTTATTTCGGGAAGCTACAAGAATACCTCAGAGAGTTCGTCTATGGAGGAATAGATGGCGCTGTCACCACTTTTGCAGTAGTAGCAGGAGGATTTGGGGCAAATTTAGATTCTGGAATAATCATTATTTTAGGATTTGCCAATCTCTTTGCAGATGGATTTTCTATGTCTGTAGGTGCATACCTCGCTGCGAAAAGTGAAAAGGATAATTATAAAAAACATCATGCCCTCGAATATTGGGAAGTGGAAAATCTTCCAGATGTCGAGCGGCACGAAATAAAAGAAATCTATGAGGCAAAAGGATTTAAGGGTGAGTTACTAGAAAAAGTCGTCGATCAAATTTGCTCAGATAAAGACATTTGGGTGGCTGAAATGATGAAAGATGAACTCAATATGATGGAGGAAACCAAAAGTCCGTTTCGAATAGGTTTGGCGACTTTGATCTCATTCATTGTCATTGGATTTATTCCATTGACTGTTTACCTCTGGGTTTTTTTTAGTGAAGTGCAACTCAACATATTCCTTTGGACAAGCATTTTAACTGGAATAGCATTCATGTTGGTTGGATGGATGAAAAGTCTCGTCAATCAAACACCACCTTTAAAGAGCATTGCTGAAACGCTATTATTAGGACTATTAGCTGCATTAGTAGCCTATTATATTGGTGATTTTTTGGAGGAATTCTTTATTAGCAAATAATGAAATCAATTGCAGAGGTTTTGATTAAAATAGAAACACTGGATATTCTTTTCGCAAACCGATTTATTGATGCTTACGAACTTTGGAGCCAAGGAATGCAGCCCACTAAAAGTCGGGAAACTGCGCTTGAAGCAATTATACCCTGTAACTATCTATAAATCAAAATTTATATCTCGGAATCAATACTCATATCAATCTCGATTTGGGAATAGCCGCTTTTGAAACTATGGCGGGAAAAGACCTCAATGGAATTCAAAAAGATTTCAATCAAATCAACACTATTCTTGGTGAACTTTTCGATGGTGTCAAAGCCAATATCAGTACTGTTTCCCCGATTTTCGGATGGCTCATTCCTTTAGCAAAAAGGTTAGGATGAAATGATGCTCAACTTCTCAATTCAGTTGGCAAGGGATGGGGCTTGAAAGTATGCGGGAGAATATCATCTCGCTCCGGATAAAGATTCCCAATTAAAGGATCGAGACAGAAATACTTCTAAACTCGCTACCAAACTGATCAACCCAGGGTGATATCTCTTATTCTTGGTGAGAATCGTAGCTTTTGCCGAATGGAAATCAGTTAGTACGGCAATGGGATCAATTGGATGCTTTGGCAGAATGATTCTAATAAATTGAGAGATAAAAGATTGGAGATTCAGACATTATAGAAATTGGGAACAACTAGTTTAAACTTTAAATTTCTGCTCTTGCTTATTGATCTCTGCTTCTATTTTGGCCTTGTTAGTTCGATTGGTTTTTTCCTTACTTAAATCATTTCCGTAAAAATGAGTATCCTGAAAGTAACTCACTCTAGCTTCTGATTCACCTTTCGCTTTTACCCACTTTTCGCCCTTGAAAAGTTTGACTTTGTCTTCAGCCAACTCCAACAAATCATCATAAGGCCCTCGTGGCGAAATCAATTTTACAAATATTGGAGCTGTCTCGATCGCAATAAAAAGCAACATGATAAACACGTTTGCCAAAGCCATCGCAGCAGACTCCTTGGTCAATAAGTCTAAGGCATCCATTCGAGCTGCCAGTCCACCAAAGCTATCAATTCCTGCCTGTTGCTTTTCAAATTCCAATTGCCGAAGTTGACTGAAATCCCGAATTTGCGAATCAAGCGTATCGATTCGAATCTGATTTCTTTTCCGCAATTCCACCAAAGCTACCTGAGCTGCATCCAACTGTTGTTCTTTCTTATTGGCGTTAGTCCCCAGTCCGATAATCCCACTGGTTCCACTTGTTTTTTTTCCAAATCGTTCAGCATCATATTCGTCTTGGACTTGATCTCTAAAGGATTCTGATTTAGCTAATTCAGCCTTTAAACTATCTTTTTTAACTTCTAGTGTTTGAATCTCCGGAAATCCCTTTGCTAAATTCAACTTCGAAGTGATGATAAATTCGGTTTTCTTTTCATCCAGTTTCCGATTGATCTCCCGCTCAAACATCTTTAATTCTAAAGGTTTTGAAATGACCAATGCCAATAAAACTGCCAAAACTAACCGTGGAATGGCCAGCTTCCATTCAGCCCACACATCCTCCTTTTTTCGCATGCTAGAGACAATGAATCGATCTAAATTGAAAATCATCATTCCCCAAAGCAGGCCAAAGAAAAGGGCAGGCCAAATACTTTCAAAAACAGTAAATAGTGCATATCCTGCTGCAATAGCTGCCAATACCCCAGTAAAGAAGACCGTAGCTCCTATTCCAATATATTTATTTGATTCTGTAAGGGTTCGCTTAAGGATAGGAAAATTAGCACCACTACAAAACCAGAAAAACCGAGAAAGATGATTCATTAAAAAGGGGATTAGATTGACATAGATTCTAACGCTAAAACTTCTCCAAAAAAGATCAGTAAGTCTGTAAAATCAACCTTCTGGAAAGAAATGTGACCAAACCCCAATTTAAAGGGGTGAATCGAGATTTTTGCCGAACATATTTTTTACATTAAACGAATGAACCCACCCTTCAAAAGTGTTCGCTCTGTTCACTTTTGAGCACTTGATGAACGCTTTTGAAAAAAAGCCCAAATTGTCCCAACGCGAATCACTATGAAACACACTACTAGATTTATCTTTTTTCTATCTCTGATTTTTGGATCAAGCACTTTACTATTTGGCCAGGAAATTCCTTTCCAAAAGGAAATAAAATCACTTACCGAACGAATCGATCAAGCTGGTTGGAAGGCAAATTCTTTTGTTTTCACCGGAAGTTCGAGTGTGCGACTTTGGAAAAATATTCAAGAAGAATTTCCCGTCATCCCAATTATCAATACAGGATTTGGTGGATCACAGGCCTCAGATTTACTAATTCACTTAGAGGAATTGGTACTTCGATACAGTCCTGAAAAAGTTTTTATTTACGAAGGCGATAATGATCTAAATACAGGAAAAGAAGTATCTCAAATCATGGAAGACATCGCCTTGCTCGTCACCCGGATTCATCAAAAACTCCCAGAAACAAACATTGTCCTGATCAGCACAAAACCGAGTCCATCTCGATGGCAACTAAAGACTTCCTACACCGAACTGAATGACTTGATGCGTCAATATGCAACTACTCACAATCAAGTGAATTTTATGAATATTTGGAACGTGATGCTGGACAAATCCGGAAGACCAATCTCGGAGATCTTTATTGCTGATAGTCTTCACATGAATGAGAAAGGCTATGCAATCTGGAATACTTCTGCGATTCCTTTTATGAAATGATTATGATCGCAAGAGAATACTCTGGCGGAATAAGCAATTCAACTAGAGATAAGTATTTTTTCTAGTATATCAGTTTGTAAAAATCAATTCCACCTGAAAAGAAAATCCTAAGATCACTGACTCAAATTTAAAGTTATTCCTGCCAGAAATAACCTAATTGAATTTTTCATGGCAGATATAGGTTTACTCTATGAAGTAGCATTTTATGCTGGTTCGTATAATCTAAGACAAACCATAACGGAATTCAGTTTGTAAATAGTGAAATCGTATTTAGAGCTAAACAGAACGATAAAAAAACTGTTTTACTATTGAACCCCATAGGATTCCAATCAAAAAAAGAACAAATCTCAAATGATTCACTTAAATAAAAGTATTTTACCCATGCTAAGTTTACTAGTTGGACTACTCATGTCCTGTGGAACTTCCACAACAGAATACCAAAATTCTACCTCTACCGATGCTGAATTAGTGGCTAATTACGATGGCATTACTCAACTAGCAACTTTTGCTGGAGGTTGTTTTTGGTGTGTTGAGGCACCTTTTGAAGGCATTGATGGAGTTATCTCTGTAGTTTCAGGATATTCAGGAGGAAAAGAAAAGGACCCGACTTATGGAGAGGTAGCCAGCGGAAAGACCTCGCATCGAGAATCTATTCAAATCACATTTCAACCGGAAGTCATCAGCTATTCCGAATTAGTGGATATCTTCTGGCAAACCTATGATCCTACTGATGTTGGAGGTTCTTTTTATGATAGGGGTACTCAATATGAGTCAGCAATATTCTACCATGATAGTGAGCAAAAGAAAGTTGCAGAAGATTCCAAAAGGTATTTAGATAAGTCAGGTCGCTTCAAAAAGCCAATAGCAACACCTGTAATCAAGTACACCAATTTCTACACTGCTGAGGAGTATCATCAAGATTATTACAAGAAAAGCCCTGCAGAATATTATGCATACCGCTCCGGATCAGGAAGAGATGCTTTCATTAAGACTCATTGGCCAGAGCTAAGCGAAAAGAAATATGTAGCTCCTTCTAAATCTGAATTGAAAAAAATCCTTACGGATCTTCAATATGAAGTTACCATGGATGATGCGACTGAATATGCTTTTCAAAATGAGTACAATGGGAATAAAAAAGATGGAATTTACGTGTGTATCGTGTCCGGCGCTCCCCTATTCAGTTCAAAAGATAAATACGAATCTGGTTCAGGGTGGCCTAGTTTCTCCAAACCAATCGATGCTCGAATTATTGATAAGCCAGTTGATAAAGATCTAGGAATGATTCGCGTGGAAGTTCGAAGTAAGCTAGGAAAAAGCCATTTAGGACATGTATTCTACGATGGTCCAGCTCCTACAAATCTTCGCTATTGCATGAACTCAGCCGCAATGAAGTTTATACCTAAAGAAGAAATGGTTGCCAAAGGCTATTCAGATTTTGTTTGGTTAGTGGATTGATTGATTTGAAAAAAGCTACTCTAAACGAGTAGCTTTTTTTATGATTATGAAATTTTTTAAAACTGATAAAAAATTAACTATGATGATTTATATATTTAAGAGAATTTATAAATCGATATGAAAAAATTTGGCTGGATCATCGGAATAATTCTCTTAACGGTTTTTGCAGGAGTTTTTTGGTATAAGTATTATTTCGTTTTTGGTGAAGGAGTAAAATCTGGTAGCCTAAATTATTTTGTCAAAAAAGGAGTCTTGTTCAAGACCTACGAGGGTCGAGTAGTCCAGGAAGGCTTTCAAAGCCCTACCGCAGGTGGATTACAAAGTAATGAATTTAGATTCAGCGTTACAGATCCTACAGTTGCAGGACAATTAGAGCGATCCTCAGGAAAACATGTTGAGCTACGATACAAGGAATATAACGGAATTCTTCCATGGCGAGGCACTAGCAATTTTGAGGTCACTGAGGTCCTATCAATCAAGGAAGAAGGCAAAACCGACTCCTCGGCCCTGCCATATAATCAATAATTACTTCCTAGTCCAATAATCCAAAACAGTTACTTTATCCAAATGAGGTCCTAGAAGAGCTCCAAAAGCTTTATGAGCTGGATGTGGTAAATATCCATCTCTAGCTATATCTGAATAGAAAGTAAGGGTAAATGCATGCGTTAAGCCTTGATTTAGCCCTTCTGGACTAGAATTAATGCCCCACTCAAACGATTCGATACCTGGGATTTCATTTTGAAGATTTCTAAATGCATCGACTACTCCTTGGATGTCTTCTGGTGAAGAGGTTTCCTTAAAGCTAAAATAGACAACATGTCTAAGTACTGAATCTGGAGCGTTAAGCATAGGCATTTCTTCAATTACAGTTTCTGTGGTGGTGGAATTCATTTCTTTTTCACCGCAAGAGAAAAAGTATAGAATTGGAATGAATAGAAGTATTTTTTTCATTTCGTTTTTATTTGAATGTAGCATTATTTTACAACTTATTTAACCGAGGCAAATATGAAAGTGGCTTTTTTTAGTTCTAGGTCCTATGACAAAGCGAGTTTCGAGCAACTCACATCAAATTTCGAGCATCAGCTCACTTACTTTGAAGTCAAGTTGGACAAAGACACTGTTTACCTAGCTAAAGGATTTGATGCCATTTGTACGTTCGTAAATGATCATCTAGACCAAAATATTCTCGAGAAACTAGTCGAGTTACAGGTAAAAAATATCGTGCTAAGATGCGCAGGCTATAACCAAGTCGATCTTCAATCAGCCGAAAAGCTTGGAATACGAATCTGTAGAGTTCCTGCATACAGTCCAGAGGCAGTCGCATAGCATGCATTAGCACTATTGATGACAGTATTAAGAAAAACTCATAAAGCATACAATCGAGTTAGGGAGAACAACTTTTCACTCGAAGGCTTGGTGGGAATCAATATTCACAAGCAAACGGTTGGCATCATCGGCACAGGCGCCATTGGTAGTGCTTTTTGCAAGATAATGATGGGAATGGGTTGTAAAGTATTAGCCTATGATCACTACGAAAATGAGCATTTGAAAACGATGGGGGTAAGCTATGTGAAATTAAATGAGTTACTTGCTCAAAGTGGCATTATCTCACTGCATTGTCCATTAACAACTGAGACAAGACACTTGATCAATAAAGAGAGCCTTGCTGAGATGAAAAAAGGAGTAGCTATATTAAACACGAGTCGAGGAGCATTGATAGATACTAAAGCGATTATTAAGTCCTTAAAAAAGAAAAAGGTAGGCTATTTAGGAATAGATGTCTACGAACAAGAGGAGGATCTCTTTTTTCGGGATTTATCTGCGGAAATTCTCCAAGATGAGGATATCGCCCGATTGATGACATTCCCAAACGTCCTAATCACAGATCACCAAGCATTCCTAACAAAGGAATCACTTATTGAAATTGCTTTCATTACACTATCAAATCTTAATGAGCTTGAATCAGGCAAAGTAGTCACCAACATAATCCAGAGCCAAAAAAATTAAAAATGCCTGCAAATCAATAACTTGCAGGCACTGGTCAAAGTATTACTTCGGGAAAACCCGAGATTAATTACTTAGCTACCTTTACGTTAACAGCGTTAACGCCTTTTTTACCTTGAACTATGTCATAAGTAACACGATCGTTTTCACGGATTTCGTGTACAAGACCTGAGTGGTGTACGAATACATCTTCACTGTTGTCTGCTGGTGTGATAAAACCAAAACCTTTGGTTGTGTTAAAGAATTTTACTGTTCCTTCATTCATGATTACTGACTTTTAAATTTGGTGTTTCTATTAAATTTTTGACTCGGATTAATTTCTTTTTTTGGTGGTTCAGGCTCAGGTGGTGTATCGGATATGTTACCAAATTCATCCACATAAGCCATCATATCGTCCAGATCTCCACTTTTAGGTTGATCCTTTCTCGATGCCATTTTTTCTTGTTTGTCTCTTTTCTTTCTCTTTTTAAGTTCTGCTTTTTGTTTTTTGATAAATGTGTTCTGGTTTTTTGACATTTCGGCGATATTAATTGACAAATGTTATGGCCGTACCGGTTTTTCCGGCTCGACCTGTCCGGCCTATTCTGTGGATATAGCTATCCATAGACATGGGAAGCTGATAATTTATCACATGTGATACATCAGCCACGTCTATACCTCTGGCAGCCACATCGGTAGCTACAAGCACTCTAGTTGTTCCGTTCTTGAACTCTTCTATTGTTCGGTTTCGGAAATTCTGGGATTTATTGCCGTGAATCAATCCTGATTTTACCCCGACTTGATTTAATTTTTTAGCGATACGATCTGCGAGTCTTTTTGTCTCCATAAAAATAATCACACGATCCAACTGATCATCTTTAAATAGACCTGAGAGAACGTCAAACTTATCTTTTCCATCTGGGACGTGGATAATTTCCTGATCAACATTTTCACTTGTCGTACCACCTGTATTAACCTTGACTTCTACGGGGTCTTTTAAAAGACCATCAATTAGGTTTTTCTGAGTTGGCTCGAGAGTGGCGGAGAAAAGCATGGTCTGCTCCCTCTTAGTCATTGCATTGACAAGTTTTTTCACATCGTGAATAAATCCCATATCAAGCATCCGATCAAACTCATCCAATACAAGTGTATTAATTCGGTTCAAGTGAAGAAGTTTTCGATCGGCTAGGTCAAGAAGTCTTCCGGGTGTACCCACAATGACATGTAGTTTTCTACCCAAAGCTTTAAAATCTGAATTAATATTTGTTCCCCCAATAAAGGTATTGGAGTAAAGGTTCATTCCTTTAGTCAAGCTTTTGAATTCCTCTTCAATTTGAAGTGCCAGCTCACGTGTAGGAGTTACGATCAATGCTGAGAAACCTGATGGATCGGCTTTCGCATGCTCAATAATCGGAATAAGAAAAGCGCCAGTTTTACCGGAACCAGTATTAGAGATTCCAAGTAAATCTCTTCCATCCAATAAAGGAGAAATTGATTTTTCTTGAATATAAGTCATGTTCTCATAGCCTTTTGCCTGAATATTTTTCAGTAAAGAAGCATTGAGGTTTAGACCACTAAATGGTATTAAAGATTGGAAACCCTCCTGTCCACTTGGCTCAGCTTTTTTCACCAGGAGCCTAGGGTCTAAGGTAGATTCTTTCTTCTTTTGAGTTGGACGCGAAGTTGGTCGCGGATTGCGATTTTGGCTTGCGGGTTTTGTATTTCTATTGAATGTCATTAAATCAGACTTTTACTGGCTCTGCTTTGGGCATGTTACCCAACACATAGAGCATTTTAAAATGGTCAAATACAGCCGATAAAAAATTAGGCTTTGAATGGTATGGAATGTTAAATTCCGCGGCAGTTGCTTTCACTATTGGAGCAATATGTCTATAGTGAACATGGCAAATATCAGGAAACAAGTGATGTTCTACTTGGAAATTTAAACCACCGATAAACCAAAAAAGAAATCTATTGTTTGGAGCAAAATTGCAAGTAGTAGCTAATTGATGAAGAATTCGCTCCCCTTCTACAACACCTTCGGAATCAGGAATTGGAAAGTCTACATCTTCTACAATATGTGCAATCTGGAATACCATAGTAATTGTAAATCCTGTCACGAAATGCATCATAATATAACCTATGATAATCATTCCCACAGAAAATGGTGCAAATATCAATGGTAACCCCAAAATGATAGAAAAGTAACCTACTTTCCAAGCAAGAATTTTCAAGACATTTTTTCTATATTCCTGTTTGTTCTTAATCAATCCTTTATCATAATAACGCTTCAAACGGATAAAATCTTTGACAGTCACCCAAGAAAGGGTAGATAAAGAATAAAAAAACCAAGCATATAGATGCTGATATTTGTGTAAATTATTTTGAGGTGCGTTCGGAGAAAATCTTAAAAAGAACGGTGCGTTAATGTCGTCATCATGATCATCAATGTTGGTGTAGCTATGATGCAGAACATTATGTTGTAGCTTCCATACAATGGAACTGGCACCAACCATGTCTAAAGTATGTCCCACCCATTTATTAACTAATAAGTTTTTGGAATAAGAACCATGAATAGCATCATGCATAACACC
Source organism: uncultured Algoriphagus sp. (assembly GCA_963926065.1). GTDB lineage: Bacteria > Bacteroidota > Bacteroidia > Cytophagales > Cyclobacteriaceae > Algoriphagus. The sequence continues at coordinate 531 of CAWUWQ010000038.1, read as the reverse complement.
CATCCCAACACCAGCCATACCCAATCCTGATAGGAAAAAGCAAGCAAACATCTGAAGTGTAGTTGAAGCAACTCCCGTAGTGATTAGTGCCAAAGGAACTAAGTACAAAGATACCAATATAACAGTCTTGAAGACCATTGATGGTGTAGCATATTTTGAGCGGCCGGTGGACTTAAAGTGTCCGTAAACCCTCGATCTTAATGTTTGGGAGAATTCAGATAATTCTGATTCAGAGAACCTTACTGTTTTAATAGACTTTATTTTTAATAATGTTATACTCATGTTTCCCCTTTTGGGGTTTGCTGCAGGTTTTAATCGAGAACAACATATCAGTTATTGTGATTAAAAAAGTAGAAAGATGAAGAATTAAAACCTTTGCGGGGGAAACTCTCGAATTTGCTACTTAGGCAGGTCGATAATCAACGCTTACTTTATATCAAGAAAAGATAAAATCCTTACGATTTTGCGTCTTTATGCTACAAAGGTGAAAAGAAGAATTCATAAAACCTAATCGATGCTAGAAGTTAATTA
>CAWUWQ010000037.1:0-4854 GCA_963926065.1 uncultured Algoriphagus sp. | reverse complement strand
ATTTTTTGATTTGTGGAATGATGCCAGTAGCAAGTTTTTTTTCACAATGTCTATCGGCTAGCAAGTATGACGGAAGACTAAAATAGCCGTCTCGCAAGTCTCGATATCTACCTGAACCATTGCGTGAGGTCTCTCAAACTCTATTTTGCATTGGATATACCTTAATTCGATTCCATCCTTCAAAAGCTGGCTCTTGGAAAAGTTAATATGCCCTTCCTTGGCATGCTTACTCTAATCACTTATTTATTTAGGTATAAAGAAAAGATAAAGTCGGTTTTTTTCAGCTACTTCTATTCTAAAATCGCACATCTTTGGAACCACCCTCAGCCGAACATGAAAATATTTCAATGCGGACATTGTCAGTATCCTTTGTTTTTTGAAAATTATTCCTGTGCAAATTGTGGTCATCTATCAGGTTACCGCGACTTGGATAGGCAGATGCTCACTTTTGATTCAGAGTCAGATCGATTGATTTCGGATCGAGAGAAAATCGAGTATAAGTTTTGTAAGAATCATCAGCATGGTGTCTGCAATTGGTTAATCCCAATAGGATCTACTGTCAACTTCTGCACAGCCTGTCAGCTCAATCGTACGATTCCGAATCTTTCAGACCAGGAGAATTTTCCAAAATGGAAAAATCTCGAAGTAGCCAAGCATCGATTAATCTATCAATTACAAAAGATCGGATTACCCCTTCCCAGCAAATTGAAAAATGCGAATGGACTTTGTTTTGACTTTGTGGCTCGTCAAGCAAATTCTCAATTGATGACTGGACACGCAAATGGGGTGATTACCATTCTCCTTCGTGAGGCGGATTCTGTGCTCCGAGAGCAAATGCGCATGCAACTCATGGAGCCTTATCGTACCTTGATTGGGCACCTGAGGCATGAGGTGGGTCATTATTTTTGGGATCGATTGGTGTATCCGGATACAGGAATCTTAGCTAATTTTAGAGCTATTTTCGGTGATGAGCGTACTTCTTACCGAGAATCGCTAAAAATTTATTATAAAAATGGAGCTCCTGACAACTGGCAAGAAAACTTTATCAGCAAATATGCCACCGCGCATGCTTGGGAGGATTGGGCAGAAACTTGGGCACATTATCTACACATCATGGACATGGTAGAGACCGCTCACTTTTTTGGGTTAAAAGTTGATCCATCTGCTACACTAGAAGGTATGGCCGCCAATGTGAGTTTTGATCCCTACACCCAGCCTGATTTTCAGGCCATAGTTGAAACTTGCGTTCCATTATCCTTTGCTGTCAATAGCATCAATCGGGCCATGGGCGTGCCGGATGTTTATCCTTTCATAATCAGCCAAGGAGTGGTGGATAAGATGAAGTTTATCCATCAGCTGGTAAATAAGGATTGATCGAATCCGTATAGATCAAGTGCTCCGTAGTTTTTGGGAGGCTAGGGGTAATTTTTTACCAATTAATTTTACTGATTTATATCACTATTTGAACTCAGTTGAATCATAAGTTTATCCAGATCAGCTAAGTAGATTTGGTCTTTCCAAAGGTTTGGATAAACAAAAATAGTATAGATAACCTAGTGATTCCATTTGAAAAAATAGGAATAGAAGAGGTCCTAAAAGGAGGTGGTAAGAATGCCTCTCTAAGGGAGATGTACCAAAAATTAACTTTTTTGGGCGTCTGGATTCCGAATGGGTTTGCGCTGACTTTTTCAGTTTCTCAAATTTTTGTAGAAGAAAATCAGACATGGTGATCAAGCTCCAAGTGACAATTCTGCCTTTACCCAATCTTTGATTGCTAAGGGCATTAAAGTATCTCTTTTCAAAGCGGATGCTTTGCTGAGAGAAATAGAAAACAGGATTCAGGAAGAAACAAAAAAATCTTAATGCAATGAAAAAACTTGAAAATAAAACAGCAGTAGTGACCGGAGCAGCATCTGGGATGGGAAAATCCATAGCACGGCTTTTTGCTTTGAATGGCGCCAAAGTAGTTGTAGTGGATCTAAATCCAGATAATGCGATGGATGTTGCAGAAATGATCAGACTGGAAGGGGGACGTGCTATCGGGTTGAAATGCGATGTTTCCAATGAGGCGCAGGTTAAAAAAATGATGCATGCAGCCATTATTGAGTTTGGTTCTATTGATATCCTAGTTAATAATGCTGGGGTGATGGACAATTTTACTCCGTTGGATAAGGTTACCGATGAACTTTGGGAAAAAGTGATGGGAGTTAATGTCAATGGGCCTTTTTATGCTTCGAGGGAAGCCATTTCCCCAATGCTTAAACAAGGGAAAGGAGTGATGATCCATATTTCTTCTGTAGGAGGTACTAATGGGGCTAGAGCTGGCTTGGCCTATACCACTTCCAAACATGCGTTGATCGGAATGAGTAAAAACATCGGATTTATGTATGCCAAAAAGGGAATTCGGAGCAATGTTATCGCACCCGGCGGAGTGAATACGAATATCATGAAAGATGCAGTGCCAGATGAGGAAGGAGCCTTGCTGTGTAGCTCTGGAGCTGGATCCATGCCACGAATGGGTGAGTCAGATGAAATAGCTAAAGTTGCGTTGTTTCTTGCATCTGAGGATTCTTCCTTTGTTAATGGAGCGGTGCTCACCGCAGATGGAGGCTGGACGGCATATTAGGGAGAGGGAGAAATAATCAATTGGGTGCTCTAGAAAAAAAGCTGCCTCTATGAAGAGGAAACGATCGAGTGATTATTCCTTTGCTAGCGGATGATCACTCGATCTGAATCCCCCTATATTTTTTGGATAAATGCGGTCAGTTCATTTAGACGTTTATTCCGCTATTTTTTTGATTTCACCAACGACTGAGCAGGAGGATTTCACCGTGTTAAATATCGTTCCAAATTTCTCAATATTCTTTTTGAGTAAATCAATATTTAGGGTACTGTCTCGGCTGTAAATTTTTAATTCATACCGTATTTCATCCATCCGAGGTGGTTTCTCTAGCCGTTTTGCGCTCACCGTTAGTTCAGCCGTTGAGTATTCAAAATTCATTAGCGCAGAAAAACGCTCAACATTTTTAAGAATACAAGCTGAAAATGAGCCTAAGAATAATTCGGCTGGGTTTGCTAACAATTCGTCTGATTCTGAAGTAATTCCGAAATTAATTTCTGCCTGTTTAATGCGTATTGAAGCATTATTTTTTGAAGACGACCTTGCTTTAATGCTGTAATTCATAAATCAATTAGTTTTGTTTTTGACTTGGTGCCAAGGTGCCACTTAAATTTTGTTGTGGGTTAAAACTCTTCGGATTCAATTCGATACAGAATGGATTCATCATCCATGCAGGTCAATTCCCAATCAATCCAATAATTAATTTATAAAATTCCGCGCATAGTTTTCATATTTTATTGGTATCAATGGTCTTTCGAATCATTTTTTCACTCACTTTAGACAGTATCTCTAATGGGCTATGCTTGGACATAAATGCCATAAAATTCTAGTTTTTTCTGATCGAGTTTCAATTAATTCATAGTTGAAAATGTTCAAAGCTTAATTTATGGAGAGAGGTGTTTGTACCAACTGTGTGATAAAAAATAGCCTTGAAGGGCTGGATTCACTGAAGGGTCATTTTATAATCAGCTAATGCTCCAATTTTTCAAGTCGCATAAAAATCAAGCCCATCAATGTTATTCATTCTAAAAAGGTTAGATAGGATTTGTTTGAGAAATTTCAACTTGTCCTATTAAATTTCTTCAATTTTTAAATCTTGGCCGATCATTTTGTTCCTAGTTTAGGCAACAAAACCGGTACAGTTATTTAAGCAGGTAGGAACACTAGCAGTGTCCTAAATTGTGAGTGTGGATTAAAAAGTGACTCGTTTTTATGGGTGAAATGCGAAGCATTTCTAAGCCTTAATGAGATTGTAAATACTCCCCAAATAAAAAGACTCGAAGCGAGGATAATCTCGACATTAATTAGGGGATTTTTTTACGCTGAAAGCTTTCGGGTTAGGTGGAAATCTGTGTGGACTAGGCTTACCGTAAACTTTTGGTTCACTGTCAGATAGTCCTAAGTCCTATCATTAGCATTGTTTTGGAAAAGAAAAATTTGTGTTAGCAGCAGTATAGTTTCAATCCACACCGAGAACTGTCTTAATATCTTCTCTACTTAAGGGCTTATGAAGGAAACTCTTGACAAACCCATATTCACTAGCCTTTGAGATATCACTTTCATCAATGGATGAGGAAACAATGTGAATTGAAAGTTGATGCAGGTTGTAGAAATTAGATTTCTCAATTTGGTCTAAAAACCCCCAGCCATCTAGAATTGGCATATTAATATCCAAAAGCACAATAATCTTCTGAGTAGAATTACTATGTTTTTCCAACATAGCTAAACCAATCTTACCATTTTCGCATTGAGTAATTACCAAAGTAGGATCAATCATTTTTATCATCTTTGATACAATCATTCTTTGAATTAGGTCGTCATCAACAATAAATAAGTCCATGTAATTTTGGTAAACTTAATTTTGATTAAGATGTTTTGTTTCTTTAATAATTTTTCTGACAATTTCGTCCATTTCGTTGGTTGAAACCCGTAATTGCTTTAGCCAAAACAAGATATCATCTAAGTTGTCCTCTTGCTGTTCAATCAAATTTACAATTCCCAATATTCTTGAAAGTGGCGCACGCACTACATGAGATTGTGTCCATGCAATGTTTCTCAATTTTTCATTTTGCATTTCAATTGTATGGATACGATTCAAAGTTTCTGAAATATCGTTAGATTCTACAATTAGGCGTAAGTTAGAACCACTTTTGATTATCCTGAAATAAATATCTACTTTAATTTCTTCACCATTACTCAAGAAATGTGTAAAGTGATTCTTTTCGACTTCAGCA
>CAWUWQ010000036.1:0-16865 GCA_963926065.1 uncultured Algoriphagus sp. | reverse complement strand
GGGGGAAATCCCGATGCCGGTCTTAATCGAAATTACCTTCGAAGATGGAACTATGGAGCGTCAAATGCTCCCAGTTGAGATTTGGCAGAGAGGTGATGTTTGGAATCACCTGATCAAGACTACCAAGACAATAAGATCAATCGTGATTGACCCGGATAAGATTTTACCGGATATTAATTTGGGTAATGACAATTGGCCACAAGTGGTGTATAAAGATTAGAAAAATAAAAGGCTCGGATTTATCCGAGCCTTTTTTTCGATTTATGAATTTTAATAATCATCGTTGATTTCTAGCCACATGCTGTCAGGATCCTGAATGTAGATCTGCCGAATTCCATCTACTCGGATGGTGACTTTGCTTTTTTCTCCCTGCCAGCTTTCAAATGGATAATTGGTGTCCTTTAATGTTTGAATAAAGGCATCCATATCTTCCATACTAAAACACAGGTGGTTTACTTTTGAGATTTCAGTTGGGACATTTGGGGCCTCAATCAGATGAAGTGCTGCACCACCGCCGATGTCATACCATGCGTGGACTCCATCTTTGAATGGCTCCTCAATAGCGTTTAGTCCGACGATATTTTCATAAAACTCCATGCTAGGCTTTAATTTGCTGACATGAACTGCAATATGGTTGACTTTGATCTGTGCAAAAGTACTCATAGTGATTCCGATCAATAGGATTGTGAATAAGGTCTTCATAGGCTTTGGGTTTTTGATAATTGTCTAATGTTAGGCTTTTTGGACAAGTATTGAAAGTTTCAACAAAAAAAAAGGAGCAAGTCTTTCGAGTCGCTCCTTTTTAAAAATTTGGGGTTCACCTTATTTGATGTTTGGAGATAGATCTGTTGCCAGTGAAATTCGTTCTGCTTCGGTGAATAAATTCAAGGCTTGCAGGTAAACTTCATTAATGTCATTGATCACCTTGTAGAAGGCATTGTCATCATAAAGCTGCCGTCCAAGATGTGCTTTCATCAAAACCCTTAAATACTCCTTTGATTTATTGAAATCTTTGTCATCAAAATCTACCTTATTTTTCTTTCCATACTCAGTAAGCTTTGTAAGCATAGCGTCGCTTACTGTGAATGTTTCATAATACTCATCTAAGGACATTCCATCAAATTTCGCCTTATTATCATTTACATAATCGAGGATATACTCTCTAGAGGCGTCCGAATTAAATAGTCTACTTACATAGGCACTGTTCATTGCAGTATCCAAAGCCACGAAATAATCTGGCATTATTCCCCCACCGCCATAGACAGTTCTCCCTTTTTTCGTCTCGAATTTCAGGCTGTCGTTGAATTTGATGCTGTCAGCTGAGAAAAACTCCCCATGCTCATATCGCTTCACCCAATCATTTTCATAGGCTTCATAATTGGCTCCGTAAGGCTTTTGAATTGATCTGCCAGAAGGAGTGTAGTATCTGGCAATAGTCAATCTAAGCTCCGCTCCGTCAGATAGGTCTATCGGCATTTGAACCAAGCCTTTTCCAAAAGATCGTCTGCCTACGATCAGCCCTCGGTCATTATCCTGAATAGCACCAGCCAAGATCTCAGAAGCCGAAGCCGATCCTTCATTCACTAATACGATTATCGGACCATTTTCAAACAAGCCTGGTTTAAAGGCATATGCTTTTTGATTGTATTGCTCCACTTTTCCTTCTTGGGATACGATAAGAGATTTATCACTTAGGAGTTCATCTGCCATATTAATTGCAGCACCCATGTATCCACCAGGATTTCCTTGCAAATCAACGATAAGCTTCGTCATTCCCTGAGCTTTCAAAGAATTCAAAGACTCTTTGAATTCTTCATAGGTAGTAGCGGCAAATCGGGTTACTTTAATATAGCCGACTTCATTATTTACCATATAAGAGGCATTTATGCTGTATTGCGGGATTTTGTCTCGCGTAATCTCATATCGGATCAAATCTTTCTGATTTTTCCGTTTGATGTCTACATTGACCTTAGACCCTTTTGGACCTCTGAGGTATTCAAAAACATCGCGATTAGTGATTCCAATACCGGCCACTGTTTTATCATCGACAGCAATGATTTGATCCCCAGATTGGATTCCAAGTGCCTCTGATGGTCCACCTGTCAAGGGAGCAACCACATAGACCGTGTCCCGGATTATCCCGAACTCGACACCAATTCCATCAAACTCCCCATCTAATTGTGATTGAGCCAAAGAGGCATCTTTAGCGGGGATGTAGCTGGAGTGAGGGTCAAGGTTTTCGAGCATTTTAGTAATGCCATATTCTACCAATTCATTGGTATCGACGCTATCAACATAATCCCGGTTGATATAAGTCATGATCTCTTGCAGTCGATAGAGTGCTGCTCTGAGGTCATTTTGATTGCTTTTTGGCTCAGCAAAAGTAGCTCCTATCCAAATGCCGGCAGAGATTGCCAAGGCTAAGATAATTGGAAGGCGGATTTGGGATTTAGTGTTATTTTTCTCGCTCACGACTTTTCTAATTCTATTGAAATTCAATTTTGAATATATACTAAACTATTCCAAAAGGCTTTTGGTTAAAAATGTCTTTTGATAAAGCTAACAAATGTTTGAACGGTGTGGAAATACATTGAGTCAAATAATTATCCTTTTTTATGTTAAAAAAAATTATTTTTGTAAATGCGTTCGCCAAATGATTTTCAAAAAGCACTTGTGGGAGATTTAGTTTCTGAAAACTATGTATTTGCTTCGGTGCTTCATTATTTTGGGATTTCTTTTTATCAATACCCCACGCAATCTTTAGAAGAGGTTTGCCGAAAGCACAAGGTGCATTCCAGTCAACTGATTTCAGAACTTGAGGCCTGGGCTTTGCGCAAAGAGCCTACCACCGAAGAGTTATTCTTGAATCCAATTGAGGTTTTGGTAGCCTATCTGAAGAAAAAACATTACTTCTTTGTTCGACAAGAATTACCCTTTTTATCAAATTTGATTTCTGGGATAAGTGGTGAGCCAGGTTTTGGATCATTGATTGCGGACTTAAGAATTATGTTTCCATTGTTTGTGCAAGATTTTATCCATCATATTCACGAAGAAGAAAGCAGACTTTTTAAGCGAATAGAGCTACTTCAGGATATAGAGGAAGGACTATTCTCCTTATCAGACGCACTTATCATCCTAGAGCAGGAGCCAATAAGCGACCTAGCCGATCAACATGAAATCCATGATGATGAGATGGAAGGGATTCGGAAATTGACCTCGGACTATTTCCTGGAAGAGACATCTCCCTTACCTATGAAAGTCCTGTATCATGAATTGCAAAACTTCGAGAAAGAACTTCATGTTCATGCCAAAATTGAAGATGAATTACTCTTCCCAAAAGCAGTTGAGCTAGAGCGAGAGGCGCTTAGACAGATTCGTAAAAAAATCAAAATCAACTGATGCCAAGAATATTAGCGATTGACTTGGGAACTAAACGAACTGGACTGGCTGTTACCGACTCATTGAAAATGCTTGCAAATCCACTCGAAACAATTGAGACGGGCAAACTTATTGAATACATAAAAAATTATTGCTCCAAAGAAGACGTTGACACATTGGTTCTTGGCTATCCAACAAGATTGGATGGTTCAGACAATGAAATGACGCCCCGAGTGATTTCGATGAAAGATAGATTGGGAAAAGAATTTCCTTCCAAAAAAATCGAATTGATCGACGAGCGATTTACTTCCAAAATGGCTATGCAGAGTATGATTGCCATGGGGAGCAAAAAGAAAGACCGAAAAGAGAAGGCTGGAAATCTTGACAAAGTCAGTGCAGCAATCATCTTACAATCCTATTTAGAAAGACAATGATTTACCCTATAGTAGCTTTTGGAAATCCTATTTTGAAAAAAGAGGCAGCTGAAATTGCCGAAGGAACCAAATTAGATGCTTTGATCAAAGACATGTATGCCACCATGGATTTTGCCAATGGAGTTGGGTTGGCCGCACCTCAAATTAATCAAAGCGTGCGATTATTTGTGATCGATAGCTCTTTGATGCTAGATGAAGATGAGGAGGAAAAGGGGATTCGAAGAGTCTTTATAAATCCGATAATTTTGGATGAGTATGGGGACGATTACAGTTTTGAAGAAGGCTGTCTCAGCATCCCCGAGGTACGAGCAGAAATAATTCGACCAGAGCGCCTCACAATTGAGTATTATGACGAAAACTGGAATTTGAAGGAAGAGGAATTTTCAGGGATGACTGCACGTGTGATCCAGCATGAATATGACCATCTGGAAGGAATTCTATTTGTTGATTATCTCAAAGGCTTAAAAAAGCGTCTGGTACAGGCTAAACTTATAGATGTCAGTAAAGGTAAAATCTCGACAGACTATCGAATGATCTATCCCCTTCGGTGAGATGAAAAAATCTCCCGACTTGCACATTGCTATGGTTCAGACTGATCTTTATTGGAAAGATAAAGTCGCAAATCTCGCGATGCTGGAGGAAAAAATTTGGGAAATAGAAGGGGATATCGATTTGCTTATCCTACCTGAAATGTTCCCTACAGGATTTTCAATGGATGCGCCAGAGCTTGCTGAGCCTATGAATCTATTGGTAACTAAATGGATGAAGCAAATGGCCTCCCAGCTTAAATGTGTTGTTACTGGAAGTACGATTATTTCCGAAAATCAAAAATATTACAATCGATTACTCTGGGTCTCTTCAGATGAAAATATTTCCTTCTATGATAAGCGTCACCTATTTCGGATGGCTGAAGAAGAGAAGGTTTTTTCTGCAGGAGAAAACCTTCCCATTTTTGATCTAAAAGGCTGGAAAATCTGCCCTCAAATCTGCTATGATTTACGCTTTCCCGTCTGGGCTAGAAATCGGACCAATAAGGGGGAATTGGCCTATGATTTGATTTTTTATATCGCTTCTTGGCCAACGGCAAGAGTTTCCGCTTGGGATGCTTTGCTCCCGGCTCGGGCAATAGAAAACTTAGCTTATTCCATTGGAGTAAATCGAATAGGAGTGGACGGAAACGAGGTGAGCTACACTGGACATTCTGCCGCCTATGACTTCAAAGGCTCCAAATTGATAGATTTAGAAGATCGAGAAATAATCCAAATCGTCAAACTTGAGCTCTCTGAACTTGAAGCTTACCGAAGTAAATTCCCGGCTTGGAGGGATTCTGATTCTTTTCAGATCACATAAATTTTTTTATGATCAACATTACCTCCTGCATAATTCAGGATTTGTACCTATAGTATTTTTCGTATTTTAGCTCGGAATTTTCAAGCCTTTTCGACTTAAATTCTCAACAACTGCAGTTTTTCAGTCAAGAAATATAAAAATCCACGATAAGACTTTAGCCCTTTTCAGATTATAAGAAACTATGAGTAATCAAACCCCAAAAATCCTTTACACGTTAACCGACGAGGCTCCGGCACTCGCTACCTACTCTCTTCTACCAATTGTACAGGCGTTTACCAGTTCTGCTGGTGTCCAGGTAGAGACCAGAGATATTTCCCTTTCAGGAAGAATTTTAGCGAATTTTTCCTCATATCTCAAGCCGGAGCAGCAGGTGGAAGATGCCTTGTCAGAACTTGGGGAAATAGCTACAACGCCTGAGGCTAATATTATAAAGCTCCCAAATATCTCAGCATCCGTACCACAGTTGAAAGCTGCGATCAAAGAATTGCAAGCACTGGGCTATGCTATTCCAGATTATGCTGATGAGCCAAGAGATGAAAAAGAGAAGGCTTCTAAATTAATCTATGATAAGATTAAAGGCTCTGCGGTGAATCCTGTCTTGAGAGAAGGGAATTCAGATAGGCGAGCTCCTTTGGCTGTTAAAGCCTATGCAAGGAAACATCCTCACTCGATGGGAAAATGGTCTGTTGATTCTAAAACGAATGTGGCCAGTATGACGGAAGGTGATTTTTATGGCAGCGAAAAGTCATATGTCGCGCCCAAAGGCGTGTCGGTGAAAATCGAATTGGTGGGAGACGACGGGACACGAACTGCCTTAAAAGCAGGTCTAAAACTCCTCCCGGGTGAGATCATTGATGCATCCACTTTAAGTCTTTCTGCGTTGAAAAATTTTTTAAGAAAAGCAAAAGATGATGCGAAAGCCCAAGGCGTCCTATTTTCGGTGCACTTGAAAGCAACAATGATGAAGGTTTCTGATCCGATCATTTTTGGGCATGTAGTTGAGGTTTTCTTTGAGCCAGTTTTTACCAAATATTCAGTGACTCTAAACCAACTTGGTGTAGATGTAAGAAATGGATTTGGCGATTTGCTTGGATCTATTGATCGATTGCCGGCGGATATTAAAAAAGGAATTTTAGCTGATATCGAAGCTTGCTACGCTGAGGGGCCTGATTTGGCCATGGTGAATTCTGATAAAGGAATCACCAATCTTCATGTGCCAAGTGATGTGATTATTGATGCATCTATGCCTGCGATGATCCGAACTTCTGGACAGATGTGGAATAAAGCAGGGAAGCTTCAAGATACGCTAGCAGTCATTCCTGATCGAGCGTATGCGGGGGTTTATCAAGCTACGCTTGATTTCTGCAAAGCGCACGGAGCTTTTGATCCGACCACAATGGGAACCGTGCCAAACGTTGGGTTAATGGCTCAGAAAGCAGAAGAATATGGCTCACATGACAAGACTTTTGAAATTACAAAAAATGGCTCAGTAGAAGTAGTGGATGAAGATGGTAGGGTGCAGATCAGTCATCCAGTTGAAGTGGGAGATATCTGGAGAATGTGCCAAACTAAAGACGCACCGGTCCAGGATTGGGTGAAGTTGGCAGTGACTCGTGCGAGACTTTCAAAAACTCCTGCTGTATTTTGGTTGGATCCTAAGCGGTCTCATGATGCTGAGCTTATCAAAAAAGTAAACACCTATTTATTAGATCACGATACCACGGGCTTGGAGATTCATATCATGTCTCCTTTGGAAGCGACCAATTTTTCACTAGCAAGAATTAAAGCCGGAATGGATACGATCTCGGTGACAGGCAATGTGCTTAGAGATTACCTGACCGATTTGTTCCCGATTTTAGAATTAGGTACCAGCGCAAAGATGCTCTCAATAGTTCCTTTGATGAATGGTGGAGGGTTGTTTGAGACAGGAGCTGGTGGTTCTGCGCCTAAGCATGTGGAGCAATTTGTAGAAGAAGGTCACTTGAGATGGGATTCTTTGGGTGAATTTTTGGCATTGGCAGTTTCCTTGGAGCATTTGGGGCAAACTTTCCATAATGACAAAGCATTATTGCTTGCCGAAACTTTGGATGCCGCAACTGGCAAATGGCTAGAATATGATAGGTCTCCTGCTCGAGTAGTAGGAAAGTTAGATAACCGTGGAGGCCACTATTACCTTGCCTTGTATTGGGCAGAAGCACTTGCTGCGCAAAATAAAGATGCTGGATTGAAGGCTAGCTTTACGGAATTGGCTAAAACACTTGCTGAAAACGAAGAAAAGATCGTAGGTGAATTGAATGGTTCACAAGGAAAGCCAGTAAATATTGGAGGCTATTACAAACCTGATGTAGAATTAACATCCATTGCGATGCGGCCAAGTGCAACGCTAAACTCGATTATCGAAAGTTTATAATCTACAAAGCCCTGAAATCATTCAGGGCTTTTTTTTATCCCTCAGTAAAGTTCACATTATTTGCTCTCATAAACTCTTTGATCACCGATACGTGTATGCATTCTCCTAAATGGATAAAGGCATAGTCGTTTACTTTTTTGGCCTTGCCATGGGCAATTATAGCTTTCTCCTCAATATCAAATCCTAGATGTAGATGTTTGGTTCTACTTTGCATTCCACAGATCTTCCCTTCAGCATCAAACAGGGGGCCTCCACTTTGACCGCGAAGTCCAGGGGTGCTTAGTTCCATGCCGAATATTTTGCCTTGCTTATCCCCGAGAAACCTCGTTAGCATACCATCCATTGGGAATCTTGGTGATCGGGCATTTCCGTTAGCAGACCACTGCAATACTTGTGATTGCTGGTTTAGTTCGAAATTAGTGAATTCTGGAAATGGAAATCCCAATCTACAGAGCATAGCCCCGGGCTGAATTTCGTTTTCTTCCTTTTTGAAAATAGGAGTAGTAGGGAAAAGCATCTTTTCAAAGCCCTCAAACTTAATCAGGGCTAAGTCATAGATGGGATGCAAGTGAAATTTCAGATTGCTAATTCGGTCAACACAATCTACAAAAGTGATCCGCATTTCTGAAGTTTGTCCAGCGTTTAATCCTAATTTTTTCGCAAGTGCATTTCGCTGCCCACCTCCGAGTTCTTTGGCTTGATTTTGAAAATTGGAATAGCGTTGATTGATTTGGTCAGCCTGGGTGATCCATTCGGCAACGTGCTTACAAGTCAGCGCATAGCCTTCATTATTCACAAAGAAGAGAGTCGCTGCTCCTTTCTGAATTTCAGCACTTCCGAAATTTCTAGAAATAGAATGGATTGCTCGGGTAAACCCTGATACTTTTTCGATCGCTTGTACAAACATGTTGGAGTGATTTTCGGTAATTTAAATAAAGAAATCTATTTGAAAGGAAAGGGTAAACGCAGGTTTTGGAAAATTTACTTTTTCGAAATCGATTGAATTAGCCAAGAATGAAAGTCCCCCTTCTTCTGGCTTGAGATAGTTTGGGCTAGCCAAAAAATTGTAATAACTTAGCAATCACGCAGGAATTTTTAGCTGAGGAAGCAGAATACTGCAATAGTTTGGAATCAAACCTATTCATTAATCAATAATAATATGAGCAAAATTAAAGTTGGAATCAACGGTTTCGGAAGAATTGGCCGTTTAGCATTCAGAGTAACCCAAGAAAGAAGTGATATTCAAGTAGTCGCAATCAATGATCTGATAGATGTGGATTACATGGCATATATGCTTAAATATGATTCTACCCACGGTATTTTCAAAGGAACTGTAGAGGTGAAAGACGGCAACTTGATAGTAAATGGAAATACGATTCGAGTGACTGCAGAGAAAAGCCCAGCTAATTTAAAGTGGGGAGAAGTTGGAGCCGAATATGTAATTGAGTCAACAGGTATTTTCTTAACGAAAGAAACTGCTCAAGGTCACATTGATGCCGGCGCAAAGAAAGTGATCATGTCAGCTCCTTCTAAAGATGATACGCCAATGTTTGTTATGGGTGTAAATGAAGGTTCGTATACGCCAGATATGGTGTTTGTTTCAAATGCTTCTTGTACTACAAACTGTCTAGCTCCAATTGCTAAAGTATTAAACGATAACTGGGGAATAGAGGAAGGCTTGATGACTACCGTGCATGCTACTACAGCTACTCAGAAAACTGTTGATAGTCCTTCTGCGACGGATTGGAGAGGCGGCAGAGGAGCGGCTCAGAATATTATCCCGTCATCTACAGGTGCTGCTAAGGCAGTAGGAAAAGTAATACCTGAATTGAATGGTAAGCTTACCGGTATGGCATTTAGAGTACCTACTCCAGATGTATCTGTTGTGGATTTGACCGTTAGATTGAAGAACCCTGCAACATACGCTGAGGTTTGTGCCAAAATGAAAGAAGCATCAGAGACTACTATGAAGGGAGTTTTGGGATACACTGAAGACGATGTGGTTTCCACAGATTTCTTGGGCGACCCGAGAACATCAATTTTTGATGCAGGTGCTGGTATTCAGCTTTCTGATAAGTTCTTGAAAGTAGTGTCTTGGTATGATAATGAGTGGGGCTACTCCAACAAGGTGGTAGATCTCCTCAGCTATATTGCTAGCAAATAAATTAAAGGCCGATTTTTTAATCGGCCTTTTTTTATTCCAACCAAATCTAGATTGGCATGTTATACCTTTAAATTGATGAGCATGTATATTCCATTTTTCCCATTGAAGCTGGTAGCTTTTCCTGATGAGGAACTTAATTTACATATTTTCGAGCCTCGATATCGAGCGCTTATTGCCGATATTGAAGAAGGCCCCAAGACCTTTGGTGTGTGTACTTTCCTTGATAAAATCACTGGCTTTGGAACCTTGGTTAGACTCGATCAAGTCTCAGAAAGGTACGAGGATGGTAGAATGGATATCAAGACGGTTGGGCTTCAGCCATTTAAAATAATCTCATTTGACAACCCAAGTCCTGGGAAACTTTATGCAGGGGGAGAAGTGGAGCTACTCACAAACGATCCTATAATTGAGCGATTTCTCCACCAAGAGTATATTTTTTATTTACGAGAGATGCTTTATTTACTAAAGTATGAGCCAAGCTTTAATCCTGAAGAAATCAACTCCTATTCATTTTCCCACAAGCTAGGTCTCAGTTTGGAAGAAGAGTTAGATTTATTGAAAATGCATTCTGAAAATGAGCGAACTCAATTTTTGATTAATCACTTTAAGCGGATGATTCCTGCAATCAAAGCTGCTGAACTGGCGCGCCAGAAAATAAGTCAAAATGGTCATTTTAAGCATTTGGATCCACTGGACTTTTAATCAATTATCAGTTCCTGAAATTTTCTGAACTCGCATGAGATCGTCGGTGCCTTGCAATATTTTATTTTTTAGAATTGGGTTAAAATCCGGATTTTCCTTAAGAAACTTGGTTACTTGATTTGCAGCTTCTTTTGAAGTGTATTGTCCAATTGTAGAAGTAATCCATCTTTTTGGAAAGAAAATATCACCCGTTTTCTGAATTTCATCCAGAAGGGCCAAAGAAAGAGGTGCAAGCTTTATGCTTGTTTCTTGATGCAATGGATGATGGATGTAATCACAAGCAGTCAAAACCCAGGATTCTTTTTCACGGTTTGAAGCATCTTTGAAAGACTCAAATAATCGGTCCCGATCAATTTCATCTTGCGAAAGGGCAGGTCTTAAGAAATCGAATCGTTTCAATTTGTCTGGATTAGTAATTCTCGTTCTCTCTTCATCTAGAATTTTTTCAGACTCAGCATGCCCATAAAGCGCCAAGGTCATTGCCAAATCTGTAATGTTGTCAGGGTTCAATTTTAAGTTTTCAACCACTAAATTTTTATGCCAAATTCTATAAAGATTGATTTTTCCTGATTCCGAGTAAGCGACTCCAGTGTAAAGCGAAAACAGACTCTTTTTGATATTTGCGGACAAATCTGACTGAAGTAAGTTCCATAGCTGATTTTCAAAATCCGGTAGAATACGTGCTCTATTTTCTTTGGTTAGAAAAGTCCAGAATAGACTGCTAGCCTCCGAGGATAAGAGTCTAATTAATATCTCATTTTTTTCAACGTTAATCCCTTTCCTAATAGCTTCAAAAGCTGCTTCTGCAGGCACATTCCCTAACAGTGTGTTTTCGTATAAATTAATATAGCTGTGAGCTCTCATGACCTCATTTTCGAGATTAGGATACAATTCCATTGATTTTATGTCAATTGGAAATACGCCATATCCCAAGCCATTGCTATTGTAGAGGATGACCAATGGTTTTTCCAGGCCTATTGCTTTATCGATTGTTAGTTTTTCTTTTTCGATGGAAATAGAGATATTTTTTTGATGGTCAGAATAAACTAGGGTAATGTCAAACAATTGAGGCCAAATTATTCCAGACCCATCTTCTGCTTTTTGGGAAATTGAAAATTCAGATATTTTACCGTTTTGGTCGAATGTAAGCTGTTCTGAAAAAATTGGACGACTTGATTGATTGACCCAAACCTCACTCCATTTCTGTAAGTCTATAGGGCTCTCTTGATCCAAAATTCCAACTAGATCATTCCAATTTGCATTCCCATTCGCAAACTTCTTTATATAGGCTTGTATTCCTTTTTGAAAAGCAGCTTCTCCTATGGCTGTCTCCAGCTGCCGCATCATGATCGGAGCTTTATTGTAGATGATACTGCCATAAAGCGAGCCTGCGTCTTTTAAATTAGGTAGCGCTTGTCTGATGGGGTTTGTGCCTGCTGTTCTGTCTTCACCATAGGCAGCTGGATAGTTTGAAGTTAAAAATGCGAGGTCATGGTTGATTTCAGGATAATTGGGGTTCACGATTTTGCCAGCCATAAAACCGGCAAAAACCTCCTTCATCCAGACGTCATTAAACCATTCAATGGACACTAAATCTCCAAACCACATATGAGCTGTTTCATGTCCAATTAGTTTAGCTCTGCTCAAAAGCTCTGAATCTGTGGCATTTTCATCCAAAAATAATGCTGATTCTCGATACTGAATAGCTCCTACATGTTCCATTCCACCATATTGGAAAATAGGAATTGTTGCAAAGTCCAATTTTTGAAAAGGGAAAGAATATCCAGTATAATCTTCTAAAAAGTCAACTGATTTACGATGTAGAATAAATAATTCAGGAATACTTGCATCGATCTTCTCTGGATTTGTTTCCCGATAAAGCATTTTTTGAGGGAAGTTTCCGTTGGAGTTAGCGGTTTTAAAATCTCCAGCTACGAAAGAAAAAAGATAAGAGCTCATCAGATCAGATTTCTTGAACTCGTGTTTAGTGAAATCTCCTTCTTCAGTTGTTTTGATCTCAGGCCCTCCTGCCAGCACTTCCCAGCCTTTCGGAGCTGTGATGGTTAAGGTATAATTAGCCTTCAGATCAGGTTGATCAAAGCAAGGGAATAAGGTGCTCGCACGGTCAGGAACCAAAAGTGTATACAGAAAGTCATCATTTCGATTTAAGGATAAGTCACCGGCGATGAATTCGATTTCGAGTTGATTGGCACCTTCTTTTAGGCTTTTCGCATCTATAATGATGTGTTCTTGCTCATGTCTGATTTCAGTAGGCTTTCCATTGACATGTATGGATTTTATGTTTTCTGATTTTTCATTGAAATCCAAAATGAGCGGGTGTTCAAGATTGGAAACCGTTAAGTCTACTTTTAGAAAAGAATTGATCCCTCCGTTTTTATTCTTTGGGATCGAAAAGTCAAGCGTATAATGGATGTCTGAGATTTGTTGCTTTCTGAATTTCGCAAGAGCTAAAGAAATGCCGGGATCATAAAGATGATCTTCGGATACAGAAGTAGTACAGGAAGATAGAATGAGAATTAGAAGTAATAAAGAAAGTGGATTTTTCATCCTTCAACAATCCACATAAATCCATGAATTAACAAGTGAAAATCCGCGAGCAATACTCGGAGGACCTTGGAATAGGTAAAAACAAGGAAAGCATCCCAAATTGGACTGCTTTTGTGATCCGTCTGGGGCTCGAGCCTAGGACCCTCCCGATAAATCGGGATACGTAATAGTAAATTCGCTGAATTCCAAGCTGAAAATTGTAACACACCAACTAATAAATAGTAGCACTGGTAAAATTTCCTTAAGGGTTATTTAATCTAAAATGGAATGATGGGGTGGAGCGGTTTCCATCAGGTTGAAGCGATTAGAGCTTCTATGTACTTTCTGGACTTCATTTTTTTGATCTGTGATTCTCGTTGCTTTGCGGCAGTTAAATCATCGAATGTTTCTTGATGGACAAGCCTCCATGGAGTGCCTTTGGAAGTAAACTTTGAGTGTCCGATGGAATGCTCATAAATGCGCCTGTCGAGATTAATGCAGGCGCCTATGTAATATTTATTAAGTTTTTCTGAAAAGAGAATGTAAAGGCTTGCCATCTTATTTTGGAAAGGCTAAAAATAAGAAAAGCAGTCCAATTTTGGACTGCTTTCTTGTGATCCCTCTGGGGCTCGAACCCAGGACCCATACATTAAAAGTGTATTGCTCTACCAGCTGAGCTAAGGAATCGGTAAATGATAATAAAATAAAAAGCGGAACGTAATTCCGCTTTTTGAGTGGTGATCCTGTCAGGACTCGAACCTGAAACCTACTGCTTAGAAGGCAGTTGCTCTATCCGGTTGAGCTACAGGACCTGGATAAAAGAAGATCGAAGTTTTAAAAACTTCGATCTTCAATAGTAATAAAGTCGGGGTGGCAGGATTCGAACCTACGACCTCCTCGTCCCAAACGAGGCGCGATACCGGGCTACGCTACACCCCGAAACTTATTTTTCAACTCCTTTCGAGTTAAGTTTAATTGTGATCCCTCTGGGGCTCGAACCCAGGACCCATACATTAAAAGTGTATTGCTCTACCAGCTGAGCTAAGGAATCGGTAAGTTGTAAAGTTTTAGAGCAAAACGTTATTTGCTAATTCATTAAGAGATTCCGCATTAGCTTGAAGCAAGGCCCTCCCAATAAATCGGGATGCTCTACCAGCTGAGCTAAGGAATCATATAAATCTGAATTTTTTTTCAGAAACTTTAACCACTTTTCAGTGGCTAAAAACCTTTCAAATTGGCTCCCTAGGCTTGCTTTTTGCCAGATCATTACCGTTATTGGACTGCAAAAATAAGCGACTCAAATTTAAATGCCAAACCTGAAATCAATCTTTCTCGCAAAACTTTTGATATTTTTCACTCTCGGATTGCAAAGCTTTAATTGTCAGGCAGATGAAATTGGCTTGTCCGTTGCTGATTCTTTATTTAATCAGCGAAGTTATAAGGAAGCAATGGTGATATATCGACAGAATTATCAAATAGGTATATATTCCAGCTCTATGCTCTTGAAGATGGCCTTCATCGAGGAGGGTATAGGTGATAACGAACAGGCCACTATTTATCTCAGTAAATACTATGATCTGTCACCTAATCCTCAAGCGATTACTAAGATAAAAAGTCTGACAGGGCAGGATGTTCTGGTAGGTTATGAGGTTTCGGATTCGCAGCGATTTCTGATTTTCCTTACAGAATACAAAGAATACATCGTTGGGGTGTTAACATTGTTCTTAGTGATCTCGGTTATTTCAAATTGGTGGATGGGAAGGAGAATTCATATGAAAGAGTCGTACTGGCCAACCGTATTATTAATTCTAGTCATCTTCGTTGCTAATAATTTTTTGGAAGGTCCTCGGACAGGCTTGATCACCAGCAGCCCAACTTTCATTGTTTCCAAACCAACTGCGGGAGGTGAATTGGTAGAGCAAGTCGAGCCTGGTCATCGGGTTCGAATAAAGTCAAGCAAAGACAACTGGTACGAAATAGAGTGGAAAGAGAAGGTCGCCTACATCAAAAAAGATAATGTCACTAGATTGTAAATAAAAAAATTATCCTGAATACTTGAATTAAATAAAGTCTTGTAGATACTCTGATCATTGTAGATAAAAAAAAGGCCTCATTCGAGGCCTTTTTTGCGGTTAGAGCTTTTTGAGTTCGATATTGCGAAAATAGACTAAATCTCCATGATCTTGAAGTGCAATCTTCCCTTTCTTGAATTTGCCAAAACCTGGCATATCCTTAAACTTACTGCCTGCGATTAAAGCTTCCCACTCAGGGGTCCACATCATCGTGCTCACGATAGTCGTGCCATTGAGAACCAATTCGAGTTTACCATTATCAGCAATGATTTCTGCCTGATTCCATTCTCCATAAGGCTTTACTGTTTCTTCACGGCTAACTATCAAGTCGTATAAATCACCTGCTCTATGGCTGATGATTTTAGCATCTGGATGACCTTCGTTATCCAGAACTTGCATCTCAGGACCGGTATGCCACGGATACTGGTATTCCGGAGTCTCATTGATAAAGAATATGACACCACTATTTCCGTTTTGGGCAATTTTCCACTCATACTTCAAGTGAAAATTCTCAAATTCTTCGTCTGTGACAATATCACCACCATCCCCAGTCTGCCAGCCATCTTTGTTGACTGCGTCTAGGTAGATAGCTCCATCTTCGATTTTCCAAGCCTTTCCGACTTCTCCTCCACCGTATTTATGCCATCCGCTAAATGATTGCCCATCGAACAAACTGATCCACTCAGATTCAGTTGGTGCTTCCATAGTTATTTCCTCTACTTCGGTTTCTTTTTCACCGGAGCAAGAAAATAAAAGGCTTACAAGTGCGCCTAATATTAATTGACTTTTCCTCATTTTTTACTTCTTCAACAGTAATACATATCTCACCATATCCTTGGCGTCTTCTTCATTAAGGCCCAGATGCGCTGGCATTGGCACTTCACCCCATACACCTACGCCACCATTAATTACTTTTTGAGCGAGCATGTTGATATTCTCTTCCGTGCTTTCATATTTAGCGGCAACCTCAGCATAGGATGGCCCTACGATCTTTCGCGCTACCATATGACAAGACAAACAATCAGATGCTTTTATTTTTTCGAGTCCCTTGATATATACCGGATCATTTTGGTATTTCTCTTCTAGGGACATCTCCTTCACAGGAGCTTCAGCTACTGCCTCCGTCGCTGTTTCTGTTTTTGTTTCTCCGCTCCCACAGGCAAAAGTCAAAGCGACTAATGCGATCATTCCAAAATTTAAAGATTTGTTCATTTTCATTTGTTGTCTATTTTTTAAGTTTTAAATGCCTAATATTTTTTTGTTAAAGGCTTCGTCCGCCCCAATTCCAGCGAAATCATCAAATGCCTTTTCTGTCACTCGGATGATATGCGAATCTATAAATGGCGCGCCTTCTGCTGCACCTTGTTCTGGATGTTTGATTGCGCACTCCCATTCTAGAACGGCCCAGCCATCGTAATTATATTGAGAAAGTTTGCTAAAAATTCCACCAAAATCAACCTGTCCGTCGCCTAATGATCTAAATCTGCCAGCTCGCTCTACCCATCCTTGATAGCCTCCATAAACTCCTTGTTTTCCTGTTGGATTGAATTCGGCATCTTTGACATGGAACATTTTGATTCGATCATGATAGAAATCGATAAACTGTAAATAGTCTAAACATTGTAAAACAAAGTGACTCGGGTCATAAAGAATATTAGCCCGCTTGTGTCCCCCGACCTTATCAAGGAACATTTCAAAGGTAATTCCGTCATGAAGGTCCTCCCCGGGATGGAGTTCGTAGCAAACATCAACGCCATAGGAGTCAAATTCATCTAGAATCGGTAGCCATCGCCTAGCCAGTTCCGTGA
>CAWUWQ010000035.1:0-6921 GCA_963926065.1 uncultured Algoriphagus sp. | reverse complement strand
GGAAAAGGAGTTTTGGGTTATTTCGAGGTGGCTAATGTGAATGTGACCCGAACTTACACTACTCGGGCAGAGGTTCCTTTTTTCATCGAGGAGGTGTGCACCTATTCTCCTACACGGAGATTGGATGATTGCCCCACAACTTGCCTCCGCTGCAGTGAATTCAATAACAGTACTACTAAACTCCTCCTTGGTGGTTTGATTAGGGAAAGGAGAGTAGAGATTAGAGAAAAGGGATTGGGGAAAGGAGATTAGGGAAAGGAGATTAGGGAAAAGGGATTGGGGATTGGAGATTAGGGAATGGGAAAAACTCTAATCTTAAGATCTGATTTAATAAAAGTGTTTAGCTCCTTTTATCATTTAGTAAATCCTATATCAAGTTAGCATTCACGATCCATGACCAAGTTTTTGATTCCTTTTCGGGTACTGATGCTGACGGCTTTGGAAAGAGAGGCGAAATTCGAACTCATACTTTCCCCGTCGCCCAAAGGAATGGGAAGACCGTCGATGGTAGTGTTTACGGCATAATCAGAAATAATTTCACCGGTAGCTGTTTCCATAAGGGCAATTCTGAGGGAATTCATGATCTGAGTGTCATTTTCATAATAGGTGGGAGATGCTAGGTTTGAGGGATCGCTATTTCCCCAGTTTCCTGTCCAGCGCAACTCACCCAGACTGAGGCCAAGAAGATAGGGTATGCCCAGTTCAAGCTGGATATTTGCGCGCTGAACAGGATCATTTACATCCTTTATTCCTGCCCTTAGCAGTTCATAGTCCATCTGATCATACAGCACCACATTAGAAAATCCTTCTTCTCGAAAGATTTTGAGAATCATCGCTTCCAGACGGTTTTGATCAGAAACGGAAAGCTGTCTGAAGCTTTCTTGCCAGTTCAATGGAAGTAGGAGTATTCCATCGGTTTTGCTTAGGCAGATGTGGCATTTTATCCGAGGGTATATTTTCGTAGAAGAGCAAGAGGCAAAAAACCCAACAAGTGCGAGGGTAAATAGTGTTTTTTTCAATTTTCTATTAAAACATGTCATTTAAAACAATATAGGCCGTATTTAATTATTAGTGTATCATGAATAAAAAAATACTTTTATTAGGAAGCGGAGAGTTAGGTAGAGAACTGGTAATCTCTTTAAAGCGATTGGGACAAACCGTTATAGCTTGTGATAGTTATGAGGGTGCTCCTGCAATGCAATTAGCCGACGGATTTGAGGTGCTGGATATGTTAAACGGAGAAGATTTAGATGCTATTGTTGCTAAACACAAACCTGATTTAATAGTTCCTGAAATTGAGGCGATAAGAACAGAACGTTTTTATGGTTATGAAAATCAGCACATCCAAGTTGTTCCTAGTGCTAAGGCAGCAAACTACACCATGAACAGAAAACTTATTCGTGATTTAGCGAGTAAAGAATTAGGATTACAAACTGCCAAATATTTTTATGCCAACAGCTTTGCTGAATTTACCAAAGCAGTAAGCGAAATTGGTTTGCCTTGTGTGGTAAAACCCTTAATGTCTAGTAGTGGTAAAGGGCAATCTGTTCTCAAAACTTTAGTAAATCAGGAACAAGTTTGGGAATATGCTATCAATAACTCTAGAGGAGATATTAAAGAAGTTATAATTGAAGAGTTCATAGCTTTTGAGACTGAAATCACGTTGTTAACAGTTACTCAAAAAAATGGACCTACCTTGTTTTGCCCTCCAATTGGCCACCGCCAAGAGCGGGGAGATTATCAAGAAAGTTGGCAACCCGTAGTTATTAGCGAAAAAGATTTAGCAGATGCAAAAATAATGGCTGATAAAGTAACTAAAGAATTATCTGGTGCTGGAATATGGGGAGTAGAATTTTTCTTAACAGATAAAGGAGTTTATTTTTCAGAACTTAGTCCACGCCCTCATGATACGGGTATGGTAACCTTAGCAGGAACCCAGAATTTAAGTCAGTTTGAATTACATTCCAGAGCCATACTAGGTTTGCCTATTGCTAATATCAGCCTAGAAAAAGCCGCAGCTAGTGCTGTAATTTTAGCCAATAAAATAGCTGATAGCTTTACCATATCAGGATTAGCAAACGCATTAACTCAAAATAATACTGATGTTCGTTTATTTGGTAAGCCAAGTATCAGGCCTTACCGAAGAATGGGTGTTGCCTTAGTTTATGATAGCATAGATAGCGATATGAACGATTTACGTCTAAAAGCAAAAGATGTAGCAAACGCTATCGTCATTGAATAATATATCAATTCATCTCGATAGTCTCTGATAAATATTTATCTCATCATTACGCTTTGTGTTTTAAATAAGGGATTTTACTTTATAATACCAGCAATCCTTAACCCTAAACAACGTCTTCTAAAATTTAAAAATTTGTAACAAATGAATAACTTAATTTGGTTTCGTCATAACCTTAGAACACAAGATAACCAATCCCTATATAATGCAACAAAAAATAGAGGTAAAGTAATTGGCGTATATTGTATTGATCCTCGTCAGTTTGAAACTAACAAACACGGATTTAAGAAAACAGAAAAATTTAGAGCGAAATTTTTATTAGAGACGATCCGAGATCTAAAAACAAACCTTGCACAGCTAAATATTCCACTTTTTGTTTATTTAGATACACCAGAAAATATAATTCCTAAACTGGTGCATGATCATCAAATCAGCAACATCTTTTTACAAAAAGAATGGACCCCAGACGAGGTAACAGTGAATGAAAGTTTAAAAGCAATAGATAGTCTTGAAAGTTTAAAATGGGTGGAAACTTATGACCAGTTTTTATTTCACCCAGAGGATATTCCATTTACGGATCTCAACAAATTACCTGAGGTTTTTACTGATTTTAGAAAAAAATGTGAGCAAATGTCTAAAGTAAGACCTACAGTAAGCATTGCTCCCCTACCTAAAGATAATTTCTTTGATACACCTGATAATTTTCCATCATTAGAAGATTTGGGATTAGCATCGTTTATCCGTCATAAAAATACAGCTTTCCCTTTCAAAGGAGGAGAAAAAGCAGCCTTAAACCGGGTTGAAGAATACTTTTATGAAACAGAAAATTTATCTGTTTATAAAAAGACACGCAATGGTTTAATTGGAGAAAGTTACAGTTCTAAGCTTTCTGCCTGGCTTGCTAATGGAAGTATTTCTGCCCGAACAATTTATTGGGAGGTGAGAAATTATGAACGCGAAGTATGTAAAAATGAGGACACCTATTGGTTGATTTTTGAATTGATTTGGCGTGATTACTTCAGGTACATTTCATTAAAACATGGCAGAAAAATTTTTAAGTTAGATGGTATTTTGGGTATTTCTTACGACTGGAAAACCAACGACAAAGCTTTTCGCCAGTGGTCTTGCGGAAACACACATGAACCGTTTGTAAACGCTAACATGATTGAATTACTAAATACTGGCTTTATGAGCAATCGTGGTAGGCAAAATGTAGCCAGTTACTGGGCTAAAGAATGGAAACAAGATTGGCGAATTGCAGCTAAATACTTTGAAAGTATGCTGATAGATTATGATGTACATTCTAACTACGGCAACTGGATGTATAATTCTGGTGTAGGTAACGACCCTAGAGATCGAGTGTTCAATATCAAGCGCCAAGCAGAAATGTATGACGCCAAAGGTACTTATCAGAAACTTTGGCTGGAGGAATAATTGAATTTAAATCCTAATTTCTGACTGCCCCCCGCTGGCGTGGGTTGTGGATAGTGTTTTTTTCAATTTTCTACTCGGAATTGAGAATTATACTTTAGGTTCTGAAATAGTTCGTTGACGAGACCAATTGCTAGCCAGACCAATGACTGCTATCAGTTGAAAAAGAATGGCTAGACCAAGCATCCAATCCCCATTGGGATTGTCTATGATTTTAAAATAGCCGCCAATAAATGCTCCCGAGCAACTCAGGAAAAGCAGGCGAAGCATTAATTTTTGGCGTTTGGTCATTAATATCTTTTTTAAATTAAAAGTTTAAGATAATATATCCAATATCCAATATCTTTTTATTTCCTCGGGTGAAAATCCGTCAGCACCTGCCTTAAATAATCACGATCCAAATGGGTGTAGATTTCTGTAGTCGTGATGCTTTCATGACCGAGCATTTCCTGAACTGCTCTTAAATCAGCTCCGCCTTCGATCAGGTGTGTGGCAAATGAATGGCGAAAAGTATGTGGGCTGATATTCTTGTTGATCCCAGCTTGCTCAGCAGTTTTCTTAATGATCAAGAAGATCATGACTCGAGAGAGTTTTTTGCCTCTGCGGTTAAGGAAGACAAATTCCTCATGTCCTTTGGCAATGGTTTGATGGCTGCGTACTTCATCTCGATAGATATTTAGATACTTCAGCGCATCTTTTCCGATAGGCACCAATCGCTCTTTATTTCCTTTTCCGACTACTCGCAAAAACCCTATATCCTCAAAGATTTGCCCTTTTTTCAAGTCGGTGAGTTCAGAAACCCGTAGTCCCGAGCTGTAGAGCATTTCTAGTATCGCTCGATTTCGATGGCCTTCCGATTCACCCAGAGGAATAGCTTCCAGAAGTTGTTCAATTTCAATAAAACTCAGGGTTTCCGGAAGTTTTCTTCCCAGTTTTGGTGCTTCCAAGAGTTGGGATGGGTCTTCTGTGATGTGGTCCTCATACATCAAGTATTTATAGAAGGCTTTGATTCCTGAGATTATTCTGGCTTGGGTGTAGTCCGAGATTTCCAGTTGAGCTAATGCATTAACAAAACGACGGAGGTGCTCTAATTCTAGGTTCAAGGGGCTTTTTTCAGGGAAATTCTGCGCTGAAAATCCTGCTAACTTCTCCACATCCCGAGTATAGGCTTCGATGGAGTTTTCGCTTAAAGAACGCTCCAGCTTCAGGTAGTGCCGAAATTGGCGAAGTGAATTAGACCAGTTTTTATTCATTCTCAGATTTGAAAATTGAAATTTTGGAAAATTAGGTTGTAAAGTTGAAAGGTTCAAATGTTGAAAGGTTTTAACTTGTCAATTAGAAAGAGGTTACCTTTAACATCAAATCAATAAACTGAATTTTATTTTGAAAATCCAGATCATCAACGGCCCCAATCTCAATCTGCTCGGAAAGCGTGAGCCAGAGGTTTATGGAAGTACTTCTTTTGAGGCTTATTTAGAAGAGCTAAAAAGCCAATTCCCTGAGGTTGAAATTCATTATTTTCAAAGTAATGTGGAGGGGGAGCTTATCAATAAGATTCATGAAACAGGTTTTTCGTTTGATGCGATTCTATTGAACGCTGGTGGATATACGCATACTTCTGTCGCGATATCTGATGCAATTTCCGGAGTGACAACGCCGACGCTTGAAGTTCATATTTCAAATATTTATAAACGTGAAGAATTTCGCCATAAAAGTATCATTTCCAAATCCTGCGTAGGGATGATTTCAGGTTTAGGCTTGAAAGGCTACGCGCTTGGAATCCAATATTTCCTTTAATTCTCAGACCTATGTTGACTTTTGCTCCCGGGCCATCCAAAGTTTACGATGCCCTTCCCACTTATTTGCAAGATGCCTGTGCTACCGGCATTCTTTCTGCAAATCACCGTTCGGCGGCCTTTATGAATCTCTATCAGCAGACTGAGGCTTTGATGCGAGAGAAACTTCATATGCCGCAGGATTATAAATTGCTTTTCACCTCCAGTTCCACTGAAAACTGGGAAATCATTTCCCAGTCCATTGTGGAGTCAGCTAGTTTCCATATTTATTCCGGTTCATTTGGAAAGAAATGGTTTGAGTATGCGAAGCATATTATCCCAGCAAGTATTGGGATCAAGATCGATCCTAGTCAGGCTATCGATGTTGAAAATCTGGATATTTCAGAAGAATTTGATTTGATCGCATTGACGCAAAATGAGACTGCTAACGCATCCCAAGTAGCTATGGCGATGATTGAGGAGATCAAGGATAAATTTCCAGAGAAGATGATCGCAGTTGATGCTACTTCATCAATGGGTGGGATTGAGTTAGATTTTTCATTGGCTGATATTTGGTTTGCTTCGATTCAGAAGTGTTTTGGCCTTCCTGCTGGATGTGGGGTGCTGATCCTTTCTCCAAAAGCAATTGAAAAAGTAGAGCGAAAGGGAGAAAAGGGACGGTATAATAGCTTGAATTTTATGCTAGAAAATGCGAGAGGCTTCCAGACGCATTACACACCGAACGTCCTTGGGATCTATTTGCTCAATCGAGTATTGAAGGCTATGCCTGAGATCCATCACATCGATGCGAATCTTCATGATCGTATAAAAAAGCTTGAAAATTGCATTGTGCAAACTAAATCGCTTCGGATGTTGGTGGATAATGCTGAAACTCGAAGCACCACAGTTTTGGCAGTGACTGGGCCAGAAGAAACTATCACTAAGGTAAAAATGGAAGCCAAAGAAGCAGGAATGGAATTGGGTGGTGGCTACGGCCCCTTGAAGCCTACTAGCTTCCGAATCGCTAATTTCCCTGCCATCACTGATTCAGAGATGGATCGACTTATGGAGTTTTTAAGTAAGTATTAACCAACTCAACCTTTGAGGTCTTTTTTGACCTCGAAGGTTTTTTCTTTTAGGATGATTTAAGAAATTTTTCACCGCAAAGCCGCTGAGAGAGCAGAGCACGCCGCAAATAGATTTTTATTTACCAGTCTTTTGGGTAAAAGTGCTGTGGTGGCGAATACTAGTTCGCAACTATTGCAAAGTTTAGACTTCTGATTTCAGCATTCTAATTTGCTTTTGAATTTTGCTTAACCTATCGGGATTAATTGTCTACTTTTGCGGCATGATTGATTTCAAAGAGATTTTATCCGTTTCGTTGATCCTTTTTTCAGTAATAGATATACTCGGTTCTATACCGATTGTCATCAATTTGAGAAAAAAAGTTGGTCATATTCAGTCCGCAAAGGCAAC
>CAWUWQ010000034.1:0-9468 GCA_963926065.1 uncultured Algoriphagus sp. | reverse complement strand
AACAATTCACCTGCCAAAAAAGGATCAGTTCAAATCTTTGATGGCTTTGGACTTAACTAGATCATACAAATTCAACAAATCCATCGGCTTTGGAACCATGACATCAAACTTATTCCGGCTGCTATTCCTGTAGTATTCAAGATCCCCAGCAGTAAATCCAATTACAGGAATCGAACTACATTTTTTACTTTTCTTAATTTCTGAAATTAACTCCATGCCGTCCATTTGTGGCATCATGATATCAGTAAGAATCAAATTGAAACCTGAATCCTGCTCTAATACTTTGAGTGCCTCTAAACCATTCTTCGCAAGTACAACAACAGCTGATGCTTTTTCAAAAATCTTCTTTAGGATTAATAGGTAAATGGAATCGTCGTCTACAACAAGTACGCGCATTGAAATTTTCGAATAACAAATAAGTGTATACGAATGTCATAAAAAAGTATCGCAAAACAAAAATTATCAAGATATATTCATAAAAAGAGGGGCAAATACCCCCCTTTTTATGAATAAAAGAAGATTATGCTGCTTGAGGGTCTCCAAAAATGCCAACCATATTTAAAATCAATAGGATAATCACAATCGGACAAACGTACTTGATAAAGAAAATCCAAGCTGATCTAAATGGTCCTTTGAAGGATGGTGCACCCAAAGCCAACTCATCTGCATAATCAGAAATCTTCTGAGCCCAACCCGTATACAAGGCAAGCATCAAACAAATCACAATCACGGCAAAAGTTCCAAAGATGAAATCCATTATCCCAAAGAAACCTACCAAAGGATTACTTAAGAAGGTAAAGCTGATCTCAGCAAAGAAATTTCCTTCTATGGCAGACAGTGCGGAAGGCACAGAAAGTACCATTGCCGAAATACCTACAATCCAAGTAGCTTTCTTTCGACTCCACTTTCTATCATCGATCAAGTAAGCAACTGGAACCTCAAGCATAGAGATTGTAGAAGTCAGAGCTGCTACCATCAAAAGGATGAAAAATAGACCTCCAATAATATTACCTCCTGGCATTGCATCAAATACTTTTGGAAGCACATCGAATACTAACGCTGGGCCCGCAGCAGGATCCTTGCCTGGCAATAATGCAAATAGTGCTGGGAACACCATCAATCCACCCATCAGGGCTACTGCAGTATCCATACCAGCAATCCAAGCTCCAGATTGAACAATATTAGATTTTTTATCCAAATAGGAACCAAAGGTGATCATCAATCCCCAGCCCACAGACATGGAGAAAAAAGCCTGACCCATTGCCTGAAGAATTACTGACCCATTGATTTTAGAAAAATCTGGTTTCAAGTAATAATCTATACCAGCCTGAGCTCCCTCTAGGGTAACAGAACGGCCCGCAATGAAAATTATAATGATGAATAATACCGGCATCAGGAATTTAGAAGCCTTTTCAATACCACCAGAAACTCCTCCCAAAACGATTAAAATAGTCATTAGGATAAAGAACCATGTCAACGGAATCACATACATTGGAGTCTGCTGAAACACCTCAAAATCCACGGGGATATTTACGATTTCCGTGAAAATATACCCAACAGTCCAGCCTGCTATCACAGAATAATAACTAAAAACAAAAAAGCAGACCATCACACAAAGCACACCTGCTAATTGCCAAAATTTATTTCCCCCAGTGTCTCGAATGGCACCGATTGGATTTTTACCCGATCTCCTTCCGAGAGCAATCTCATTGAAAAGCAAAGGCAGACCAATTAAAAGGACGCAGAGAACATAAACAAAAACGAAGGCTCCTCCCCCATTTTGACCAACTAGGTACGGGAATCTCCAAATATTTCCAAGACCAACAGCGGAACCAGCCGCAGCCATGATAAAACCGAGACTGGAGCCAAATTGACCTCTTTCTTCGGGGTTTGCATTTACTGCCATAGATTATAATTAAGTTAGGTTGGGGTTATAAACTGCTTTTTAAGAGCGGGCTAAGATAATTTGTTTTGCCAAAATACCAATTGCCGTTTGGAAAGTTTTGGGCTCGAATCCAAGCTGTTTTCGAGCTTTCTCTATATTAAAGCCAGTTCTAAGGGGTCGCTTAGCGGGCTGGGAAAATGTACTTGAATCGGCACGCTTGATTAAGTCTTTGTTAAGCTGGAAGTAATCAGCTGTCATATGCGCCATTTCAAGAGGAGTCAAAAAATCCGATCCGGCAATATTAAATATCCCTGTGGCGCCTTGATTTGCTATTAAAATACAGCCTGCGGCCAAGTCTTCGGCAAGAGTAGGTGTTCTAAATTGATCATCGACTACTTGGATTTGTTTTCCTGCTTCCAAAGAGGATTTCACCCAAAGGATGATATTCGTACGACTCATGTCATGTGCTATTCCAAACACCAAGACGGTTCGAGCGATTGTCCATTTAGTTTTGGACTTCATCACTACTTGCTCCCCAAGTAATTTGGTATTCCCATAATAATTTACGGGAGCTGCTTCTTCCTCTTCATCCAAAGGCCCTTTTTCACCTGAGAAAATAAAGTCAGTAGATACAAAAATGAAATGAGCTTGAACTGCTTCTGCAGCCTCCACCAGATAGCGAGTTGCATTGACATTGACATCGAAGCAGGCTTCTTGGTTTTGCTCACATTGATCCACATTGGTCATAGCAGCACCATGTATGATGATATCAGGTTTGATCTCCTGGATGATGATCGCTACTTGCTCGGGGTCTGTGATTTCTAAAGAAACGTAATTAAAAGCTGTTCCAGGCAATCGAGATTCTCCTTTACTGCTGGCATAGACGATATACTGATTCTCCTCCACTAACTGCTGCACTAACTTCTGGCCCAAAAGGCCATTAGCCCCGGTAATGAATATTTTTTTTTTAGTTGGATTCAGGGTAGGCGTAGCCATAGTCTTTTTCAATTTTTTTGCGAGACATTTTTTGCACTTTCACTTTCATGTAGACCGGAACTAGGGGTTTATCCTGAGCACCAGTAGCTACTTTCGAAATTTCTTCTGCTATTTCCAACCCGGAAATCACTTCTCCGAATACTGAATATTCCTTATCCAAATGCGGGGTTCCGCCAATGGTCGTATATGCAGCAATCTGCTCAGGAGTAAAATCTTTACTAAGATTTAGATTTAGCGATTTCTCAATTTCTTCCCGCTTGGAGATCACTAACATAGTAAGGCTATCAAATTGGCCTGCTTTGTACAAACGGGTATATTCATTTCTCAGTGCCTCTTGGCTCGCAAGCTGGACATATTGCATAAAGGCAGGCTGGAGTTTTTCCATATCTGCCTTTAATTCCTCCTCCATATAAACTTTCCCGATTGCAATATAAAATTGCGACCCGTTGGATCGCTTCATAGGATTGACTCCAGCGCCTTGTCGAGCGGCAGCGATCATGCCCTTTCTATGGTAATGATTAGGCTTGATCTCCGCTTCAATAGTAGGCCATTCTGCAGGTGACAGTCCTTCCTTGCTGAATACGTCTCCGCCTTGGATCATGAAATTTTTCATCACCCGATGAAATTCTGTAGAATCAAATCTGCCATCTTCTGCCAATTTGATAAAATTTGACTTGTGCTCAGGGGTATCATCGAAGAGAATGGCTTTAATCTCACCCTTCTCCGTGGTTATGGTGACGAGGTAATCTTTCTGGCCAGAACAGGCAAACGAGGTGAAAAAAAGTATAATAATCAGTAGGTTCTTCAATCTGCTCATGAGTTCATTTCATTTTTAATATCTGCTAAAATCTTCTTTCCTCCTGCCGCTAAAACCTTTGCGGCCAATTCCTCCCCGATCAATTCAGGTTTTAAAATGGCTCCGCTGACCTGAAGTGAGATTCGTTCTTTTCCGTCAAGACTTACTATTCCTCCTTTCAAATGCAGCGTATCCCCCTCAATATTCGCCAAAGCAAAAATGGGAATACTACATCCTCCTTCTAGTACCCGAAGGTATGCACGTTCAGCTTTCAACTTTTGACCCGTGAAATAATCATTACAGGCGGCTGTAATTTTAATCTTCAGTTCCGTTTCCAATCCAGTGGCCACTTCGATCGCTATAGAACCCTGTCCTACAGCCGGGGTAAATTCATTCAAATCTAATTCCTCTGCGATCATTTCATTATAGCCCATTCGATGCACTCCTGCATAGGCTAAAAGCAACCCATCAAAACCACTTTCCTCCATTTTCCGGATTCTAGTTTGGAGATTCCCACGTACTTCTACTGTTTTGATATGCGGATAAAAATGCCTCAAAGTCGCTACTCTCCGCGTAGATGAAGTTCCTAAGACAATACTTCGACTTGGATCTTTCAAAGAAAGGCTTTTATCATGCGAGACGAGGACATCATTTTCCTTTTCACGAGTAGTGAATGCAATAATTTCAAACCCTTCCGGCAGGCTGGATTGCATGTCCTTAGCACTGTGCACTGCTATGTCAATCCTGCCATCAGTCAGCTGATCTTCTAGCTCTTGAGTGAATACCCCCTTACTTCCAATTTTTGATATTACGACATCCAAAATCTGATCTCCTTTGGTATCTATTTCTACGATCTGAGTTTTCATACCCGCATTCTGAAGCAGATCTGCAACATGATGGGCCTGCCAAAGTGCCAACTTACTCCCTCTCGTTCCTATTTTTATTACTTGACTCATTACGAAAAACTTCTTTTTACACGTTTCTTTTTCACTCCTTCTTCGATGAATTTAATGATCTCTCCTGCGATATTAATTCCTGTAGCTTTTTCTATCCCTTCCAATCCCGGAGAGCTATTGACTTCAAGGATTAATGGCCCACGAGCGGATTGTAGCATATCCACCCCTGCCACATCCAAGCCCAATGCTTTTGCAGCACCTAAGGCAGCCTGTTTTTCTTCTCTACTCAATTTTATGATCGTGGCTTTACCTCCTCGGTGCAAGTTAGACCGAAACTCACCTTCAGCTCCTTGTCGCTTCATCGCTCCTACTACCTTACCATTGACGATAAATGCGCGGATATCAGCTCCTTTGGCCTCTTTGATAAATTCCTGAATAATGATTCTCGCTTTTAAGCCGTGAAAAGCTTCAATCACCGATTGGCTCGCCTTTTTAGTTTCCGCCAAAACGACTCCTAATCCTTGCGTCCCTTCCAGCAATTTGATAATTAATGGCGCTCCGCCGACATGCTCGATAATTTGCTTTTCTCCTCCTTTTGAAAAATTAGTGAAGGCCGTTTTTGGCATTCCTAATCCTGCACTGGATAAGATCTGAAGGCTTCTAAGCTTATCTCTACTTCTGACAATCGCTTCGGAATTTACCGCCGAGAACGTATTCATCAACTCAAACTGACGAACTACAGCCGTCCCATAGAATGTCACCGACGCACCAATTCTTGGGATAATCGCATCCACATTTGAGAGTTTTTCTCCCTTGTAGAAAATTGTCGGCCCATCTTGCTCTAGAATCAGGTCACAAATACTGTGATTGACAATCATGGCCTCATGGCCAGCTTCAGTGATCGCTTGAAAAAGTCGCTTAGTAGAATAGAGATTTGGGTTTCTGGAAAGGATAGCTATTTTCATTGCTGGGCAGTTTAATTATTGGGTAATGGCAAAATTCATAGCGCGGTCAAACTTAGCTACGGATACGGTGTGCTCTGGCTAAATTTACCTTATCCACATCAACAAAGAATCTGTTTTTAAGAGTTTTTCTTCCCAAAAGAATAGCGTTACGCATATTAGTCCTATCTGACAAGGTAAATTCAGAAAGGTATTCCTCTCCTGCAAGTTTGATAGTTGTTTCAATCAAATATCTGGTTTCTACGTTCCCGAAGGAGTTCTTTACATTTTTTTCAGTGAATTGATCGAAGTAGACTGTTTGGCCTGTAAAGGCTTTATGCCCTTCCATCAATGGCTGAAAACTCAAGATTCGCTTTCCGTCAACTTCTTCCACAGTGATACTCTCCGCATGGATACTACTGGTGTATGCTCCGGTATCTACTTTGGCCCAAACCAGACTCAAACCTAAAATTGGAAGCGAAATTTTTTCTTTTCGCCCTATTATCTTCTTATCCATGTTAGCTAATCTTTGACATTAATAGTGAAATATCCATTGACAAATCAGTGAAAATAAATTTGGCATTTCCATTCCGCTCTAGATGGTAGTGCGCTTGATTAAAGGCTTGGTAGAGCGATTCTATGTGTTCACCTTTGAGAATCGTAGTACTGATTTTGGTGACGAAATCTAAATCCTCACCTCTTGTCCTCAACAACTGATCGAGTTTGGCATCTTTTAATAAAATCTCCCGAAGTACGTTCATCGCAGTTAAAATCAAAGATTTCTGACTTTCGATATTATCCTTATGAAAAGCTTCTGCTCGCGTAAAAAGAGCTCTAAAATCTGATTTGTAACAATCTACAAACCACTCTCGGATCAACTTGATCTGCTGATCTTCAACTTGATCTACCAATCGAAGCGCTTCTCGCATACTTCCATCAGCAATCATGGAAATTTGATTTGCGGTAGCCTCATCAGCTTTACCCGATTCTATTAAGTAGGCCTGAATTTCTTCATCTGAGAATCCCCGAATCAAAACTTTCTGCGTTCTCGAAAGGATCGTAGTCAAAAGCTGATCGGGATATGCGGTGATCAACAAGAATATTGTTTTAGGCTGTGGCTCCTCCAAAATCTTCAAAAGTGCATTTGCGGCTGAGGGATGAAGATATTCCGGCGCCCAAACGAGCATAATTTTAAAACCACCTTCAAATGCTTTTAGTGAAAGTGTTTGTATAATTTTCCGTGCTGCTCCTTTTGAGATATTCAGTTGCTTTTTCTCAAATTCATTGAATAAGATGTAGTCATGCACATTGGCATATGGTGTCTCGATCGCAAACCTCCGCCAGTTTGCTAAAAAGTTGACTTTATCCTCGTCATCATCATCATCAGAAGAATTTTCTTCGTTCTTCTTTCCCACATTAATCTGAGGAAAAGCAAAATTCAAATCTGGCATGACCAACTTGGCCATCTTTAGGCAGGCAGGGCATTTGCCACAGGAATCCGTATCGGAGGGCTCCTCGCAAAACAAATACGTGCAAAGCCCCAAAGCCATTGGAAGAGTCGCCGAACCCTCTGGGCCATAAAACAACAAAGCGTGAGCTAAGTGATTGTTTTTAACCGCATTGATTAAATTTTCTTTAATATCAGGCAAGCCTGGAATAACTGCGAATTGCATGGTTTTAAATTCAGATAGATTTCTCCCAGATTCGATACGTTTTAGATTGGTCAAAAATTACTTGAAGAATCGCCTGATCCTCCAAAGTAAACTTTATTCCCCTTCTACCCATTACCGCTTTAGCAGTCTCTTCAAATTTTGGAAATTGGAAGGTAGAAAAACCGCTGGAACCTCCCCATGCAAAAGAAGCAATAAAATTCCTTGGAAAGCCATCTCCAAAAATATTTGCTCCAACTCCTACAACTGTACCAGTATTAAACATGGTATTAATCCCGCATTTAGAATGGTCACCCATCATCAACCCACAGAATTGAAGACCTGTATTGGCAAAGCCTCCTCTGGTATAGTCCCAAAGTTTTACTGATGTATAATTATTTTTTAGATTACTGGTGTTGGTATCCGCTCCTACATTGCACCACTCCCCGATCACCGAATTTCCTAGGAATCCCTCATGGCCTTTATTGCTATAACCGAAAATAACAGAATTCGAAACTTCGCCTCCCACTTTGCAATGCGGCCCAACAGTAGTGTCTCCTCGTAGTTTTGCTCCCATGTTGATCGTACTATGATCACAAAGCGCAAAAGGCCCTCGAATAATTGCTCCTTCTTGAATCTCGGTATCTTTACCGATGTAGATCGGACCATTTTCAGCATTCAGGATTGCTGCCTTGATCGTGGCTCCCTTTTCAATGAAAATATTCTCGGGACAATAAACCTTAGTATATGGATCATTCAAAGGTTCACTTTGACGTCCTTTAGTGATTAGCTCAAAATCCTTTTTTATCTCAGCACCATTGAACTGAAAGATATTCCAGGACTTCAAAAGCAAAACCGGCTCATGATCCAACTGAACGTGGCTCAGCTCTTTTGCTTTATCAATATTCTTCTCCGTTTCCCCGATGTAAGCCGCTAAAAGAGTCTTTCCGGAAAAAAGAGCTTCATCTTCAGCTAAAGCAGCAATCGCTTTCACTGAATTCTCATCAGGAAGCCAAGCTCCATTGATCGCTAAAGCTTTTTCTTTCGTTCTTGCGAATTTTTGTTGGAGATAATCCTGCGTCAAATATGAAACAGGCTTGCCAGTATGCATTGCCCATTTATCGGCTATTTCTAAAATTCCAACACGGATCGAAGCAACTGGTCTGGTGAAAGTAAATGGCAATAATGAGCCACGAATAGCGGGATCATCGAATAAGAGAAGAGAGTCCATGGAGCAAAAATAAAAAAGTCTCCCAGAATCCATGCTCTGGGAGACTTAATCAAGTCAGGTTTTGAAGAATTACTTCTTGCTTGCGTATCTTTTATTGAATTTCTCAACTCGACCAGCAGTATCTAGCATCATTTTCTTACCAGTGTAGAACGGGTGAGATTCAGAGCTAACTTCAATTTTGTATAACGGATAGTCATTACCATCTTCCCAAGTAATTGTCTCGGAAGTCTCAATAGTAGACTTAGTCATAAATTTGAATTCGCTAGAAGTATCGTAGAACACTACGTTTCTGTAATTTGGATGAATATCAGCTTTCATTGTATTGCTAGTTATATAGTATCTTTTTCAAATGAGGCACAAAGTTATTCTTTTTAAGAAATATCACCAAATCTTTACCAAGTATTTATGAATCAAAGCCGCAAAAACCCCCTTGATGCCAAATTCAGTATCAAATATACTTCAGCTATTTTAAGATATCCATGCTTTTTCTAGCTTTAAGCGATGCAAAACATTTCTCTTCGCAAATCTCAAGCTTCTTTAATCCTTTTTTTAGCAGCATTTCTATACCCCTATTTCTCCTTTTCACAAGGAAGTTACATTCCTTATGATCGAGATTATTACCATCGCATCGAGCGATATGAGATCCTTCGAGGACAAAACAATCCTATTTTTCAAACTGGAGTAAAGCCATGGAGAAGAGATTTATTGGGTAAATATTTAGATTCCTTGGCCACAGATCCAGTGATCCAGTCCAAATCGGACGTCTTTAATCTCGCTTATTTAAGCCAAGACAATTGGGAGTTTATGTCCAGTGAAACTCCACTTCCCAAAAAACCTTTTCTCAATGCTCTTTATAAAAGGCCCGGCGATTTGGCCTATTATAATAGTGATGAGTTTGATATCCACGCTAGTCCAGTACTATATTTTAATGGAGGAATCGAAACTGATAATGCCCAAAACCCAAATCGACTGACCAGGGGAGTCGTGATTCGAGGTTCGATCGACAAGAAAGTAGGGTTCTACACCTACCTTACATCCTCAGAAGCATTCTTTCCTTCTTGGGTAAAAAATACT
>CAWUWQ010000033.1:0-9712 GCA_963926065.1 uncultured Algoriphagus sp. | reverse complement strand
ATCTTCCAAATGATCCGGGAGAATCGGTTCTTCAGCTCATCAGTCCTGTGACTATGACCCTTTCTCAGCAGGAAGGCCCAGTGGAAGGTGATCCATTCTCTACAGATCCACGATTACACAAAGGCTTTAATGCCTTTTCCGGTTCCGGAGATATCACTGCAGAGGTGGTCTATTCGAATTATGGCACAAAAGCTGACTTTGAAAAGTTGGCGGAAATGGGTGTGGATTTGAAAGGTAAAGTCGTAATCGCTCGTTATGGAGGGAATTTTAGAGGTTACAAAGCAAAATTTGCAGAAGAGGCAGGTGCTGCAGCGTTAATTATCTATACAGATCCAGAAGATTCGGGGTCTGGAAAAGGAGGAGTCTATCCTGATGGCCCTTTCTTCAATGAAACTACGATACAGAGAGGATCACTTTTAACCTTAGATTATACTGGGGATCCTTTGACCCCATTTGAACCTGCTCTTCCTAGAGATGGGAAAGTTCAAGCGAAGCGATTGGACCCAAAGGATGTGGATTTTCATACCATTCCAGTTTCCCCGATTGGATATGGTGCTGCCAAAGAAATCTTAAGCCGAATGAAAGGTGCGGCAGTACCTGAAGCTTGGCAGGGCGGCTTACCTTTTGACTATAAACTTACTGGGGGATCTGACTTGAAAGTCCGCGTAATGGTGGATCAGAAGTCAGACTTTATCAGAGCGAATAATGTCATCGGAACTTTCGTAGGAAGTACGTATCCTGATGAGTGGATTATTCTTGGCAGTCATTACGATGCTTGGAGTTTTGGGGCTACAGATCCGAATTCAGGTACTGCAATGATGTTGACCCTTGCTGAGGCAATTGGCGAATTGGTAAAAAACGGGGAAGCTCCTGCCCGATCCATTATGATTGGACATTGGGATGCTGAAGAGCAGGGCGTGATCGGATCTACTGAATGGGTAGAGCAATACCAAAAAGAATTAGGAGCAAAAGCAGTGACCTATATGAATTTTGATGGTGGTGTATCTGGAAGGAACTTCGGAGTGTCCTCCGCTCCTACGTTGAAAAATTTGATTATTGAAGCATCCAAGGAAGTTGCCTATCCAGATTCGGCTAAGACCGTATTTCAAGTTTGGGCTGGTAAAAATGACGAGCCTAAAATCGGAAATTTGGGTGGCGGATCGGATCATATAGCATTCTATATGCATGTGGGCGTACCAAGTTTGAGTGGTGGTGTCGGCGGGCCGACTGCATATCACTCTAATTATGACAACTTTAACTATTACAGTAAGTTCGTAGACCCCACCTTTAAAATGGGTGGAACAGTAGCTCAAGTCATCGGAATCTTAACGCTTCGATTAGCCAATGCTGAAGTGATTCCTTATGATGTGCCTCGCTATGCGCAGGACCTTCGAGGTCATTTTGACAACGCTGTGAAAAACGTAAAAACTATAGCCCCCAATTTCAGCACATTTGATCAGGTCGATGTAGCGATTAAGAAATTGGAATTGAGCTCAGCTTCTTTTGAAGCAGCACGAGATGCAGCCCTTTCAAGCAATAAATTGAAAAAGGGTAAAATCAAGAAAATCAATAAAGGTTTATTGGCTTTGGAGAAAAGCTGGATAGATCCAAAGGGAATGTATTATGGCAGCTGGTACCGCTCGCTTTATGTAAGTACTGATCCATTCTCTGGCTATGCTTCTTGGATTCTTCCGGGGATTCAATATGAAGTAGAAATCAAATCTACCGATCGATTGGAAGAATGGGATACGCGCTATGCCAATGCTATTCTCGACCTTAGCAATAAGGTGGATAAGTTGACGAAGACGATCAAGTGATTTCTGAAATCAGAAGTTTGAAGTGAGAATTCTGAAAAATCAGAACACAAAAATAAAAGGGTGAAAAATTTTTCACCCTTTTATTTTACCCAATTTTCTGTCTATTCTTGATAACCTAGCTACTCCAATTTTTTTATTTCCAGAATTCACAATCACGTCGCTCGTACTTCTCACACCGATCAGACTAGCCTTGTAAGTGATTCCAAGATCATTTTCCGCCGTAATTTTTAGTGAGACTAACACGCCTGACATGGCAGCCCTGTGATCAAATTGATCAGTTAGTCCATCAACCCTTTTTCATCACCAAAAAAACAGTCTGGTAAGTTCCTAAAGCCTTTACACATCGGTTTGAAGATTCTCCACTATAAAATTTACTCCCAAACATAACCTGATCAGACTAAAGGCCTGTATCTACTACTCCCTCAGTAATTCCTGTTCCTGTACTTTAAATTTAAGCTTGAAAGACCCCAAAATGAGTGAAATTCCAAGAAGATTTTGCATTTGAGATAATGATCATAAAATCACTTTAGGTTTGATGTCAATTAGTTAACAGTAATTTTTTGAATTTATTTAAGTTGTGTATTATATGAAAATTTTGTTTAATTATAAAAAAATATGTTTTATTTTAGATTGATAAAGTGGAGACCAGAAACCACATTAAAACGGGGCGAAATCTGAAAAGCCAAATGAGTAAGAATAAATAACAAAAATATGAAAGAACTAAAATTCAAATCGCTAAAGCCTTTATTGAGTGTTTTTTTCATTACGCTCCTTTTTATTGGCTGTGAATCTCCTCCAGAAAAAGCAATTGTTAGCAATGATTCAAATTATGAAATTGCTTCTGCTGATTATTCTAATCTTTCAGTTAAAGCATTAACAGATCTTACCAATTTTCAATTTGATTCATGGGGATCTATGTTGGCCGATGATGTGGAGTTTTATTTTCCTGATGGAGACGCAGGTACTAGAACAAAATTAAGTGGTAAATCAAGTGTTGTTGATTGGTGGAAAAATTGGAAAGAAACCGCTGGAGTACAATCCATGACGTTTACGGATAATGTAAATATTCCTATAATTGCAAAGGAAAAATTGGCCTATACTGGTTTAACTGGAGTGATGGTTATTTCTTATTTTTCTAATGAAATTGTATATCAGGAAGGCAGCGTGAAATTGAGAATGAATTTTGTCGCACATTTCAATGAAGAAAATTTAATTGATCGATATTATACGTATTACGACCGATCTGGAATTATAGAATTGATGAAAAAAAACATTCTTGATTCGGAGTAAAATCAATTGCTTCTAGTTTTTATTTAAAAAGTGCTTAGTGGATTTAGGAAACTATTGGTTTGGTAAAATAAATCCTATGTGTTATTAAAAATTGAAATTATAAGCTCAAACTGGAATAACCAGGACCAATAATAGTGGCTATACGTAATTGCCTTCACACACCAAACTGGAAGTTTAATGTAAACATTTAGTTTGGTGTGTACTATTTAAAAACTGTCTCTAATTAATCCCCCTACCCCCCTTGTCAAGGTGGAATAAGGTGCTGCTGGAATTAATTTTAACCGGTAGGATGTAAAGATTCTACTGTTCAAAAGACATCTCTAATTAATTAAATCTTTAAGGTTCAACGGATGCAAATCCCCCTTTCTTAATGGGGTCTTAGGGGGATTTTTACTCTAAAAATTCGAGCGCCCCAACTGCTCAGTCAAATAATCCTTTAACTCGGTTCCTTCCTCAACAGTAACTTCTCCAGGAAGTCCTAATATAAAGCGGGCCAAACCCGGAAGCTGAGGGATTTCTCCATTGAAAAAGTATTGATTCCGATTTTTGATGAACATAAATGGTCTTGCGTTTGGATGCTCTTCCATCATCAATTGGTAGGCTTTTTTGCTCAGTTTTAGCTTTACTAGAAACTTGTTTTTTCCGGTAAAACCAAATAGTTGTCTTCCGGGAATTACATGCTTTGATTCTGATGCCCAATTCTTTTGACTCAATATCACCTCGCCAATCCGCTCGATCTTGAATACTTTCATGCTCTTGCTTTCTAGTTCAAAAGCATGAATCGACTCATAATTATACGAGAAGGCAACGGGTTCCACCAATCGATCACTGGTAGTATCTGAACTCAAAGAATAATAATCCTTCAACCAAACTTGAACTTTCTCTTGGATTCCCTTTCCAATTTCATCCACCAATCTTCCCAAATTGGCTTTGAATAACTCCTCAGTTACTTTTTTCACCTCAGAGCGTACTGAAAGTTTCTTCAAAATCGAATCATGCAGCAGATTTTGCTTGCCTTGACTCTCGATCATACTTCGCAACCAATTACTTTCTTCAGCGGAGAAAGTCCCATAATTCAGCGTTTGATCCATTCCTGGCTTCTGCTGAATCTTGTACTTGCTAAACTCTTTGATGACTTCAAAACCCAAAGCTTCCAGTAATTTGAAATACCTGTAAATCGTCCGCTCGTCTGTTTCCAGTAGTTCGGCTAAGCGATGCACAGGTTTTCCGATCGGACTCTGCAAGAGGTTAATCATTTTGAATACGCGAAGAATTTTTTGCTGTTCGATTTTTGA
The DNA here is from genome assembly GCA_963926065.1 of uncultured Algoriphagus sp. GTDB lineage: Bacteria > Bacteroidota > Bacteroidia > Cytophagales > Cyclobacteriaceae > Algoriphagus. The sequence goes on along the minus strand of CAWUWQ010000033.1, from coordinate 5,310 downwards.
AGCTTGTGCCATAATGATCCGATTTGAGCTCCTAAATTACAGAATGAATTACTGGTTTGGAAAAAAATTGACGCTTATTGTCATTTCAAATCTTCCTGATTGGAAATAATTTTAATGCTATTTTTGAGGAATGCCTAACACCACCAACGAAATCAGGGAATTAGTACTGCGAAATCAGATCTCCTTCTATGCGGTATTTTTCTTAATGACCTATTGGTTGGTTGGTTATGATGGAATCACTTTTAGTGATGATGTCTATTACTTGCTTGCAGGGGAAAGCTTCTGGAAAGGAACCATGGTATTCTCTGATTATCATTTCAGCACGCGCTGGGGAGCTTATATTCCAGCAGGATTGATCGGCTTTATAGTTGGGAATGATCCCCATACTATTTCAGCTATATCCTTAATCAGTTATTTAGGGACTTATCTCCTACTTCTGAGGATTACGAAAGGAACAAATGCCTTGATAGTGCTCAGTCTCTGGTTTTGCACGCAGGTGTATTTTCTTCATTTCATGACTAAAGTTTATCCAGATTCTGCCTTGGTATTTTGGGTTTGCCTAGTTCCATTTGTGGCGATCTATCGAAATCAGCATGGAATGCTGGCTGGACTAGTTCTCGTCATCGGCTTATTTGCGGGCTTCCTGACCAAGGAAACAATAGTCTTCCTAGCTCCATTTCCCATCCTGCTCGCCTACTTCGACTACAAAGCAAAGCAGCTCAATTGGAGGTTTTATGGAACTGTTTTGATCTCAGGCTTGATCCTAGGAGTTGGCTATTTAACTTATTTCTGGATTGCTTTTGGAGATCCGCTCTATCGAGTCAGTTCGATTAATGCGGGGCATTACATTTCCGAATTTACCTATGCTGACAAAGGCCTTTGGTCTATTTTGAAGCGCTTGACCATTCTTCCATTTCAGACCTTTGTAGCGCGTGCTTATTGGCCATGGTTGGTTTTTGCGCTTCCGGGATTATTTTTTGGTTTGAAAAACAAGGCCTCCAAGTCATTCAGTTTCAGTATTGCGTTAATTTGCCTGATCCTTGGCTTTTGGTTTATGAGTTCCACTTTAGCATTCTACAATCCCATTTACCTCAATCCCCGCCACCTAATTATCCTAGTTCCCATTCTCGCCTTTTTGATTGCTTCGGGCTGGGAAAAATGGCAAGATAATAAAGCTTGGCAGATTCGAATCATTGGACTTTTACTGCTCGGGGGGATCATCGGATTGCTGATGCAAGATTGGAAAATGGCAGCCTTCAATGCACTTTTGACTCTCCCCGTCTTCCTGAAAAGTCAGAAATTAAAACTGATCGTTTTGGGAATCCTCTTGCTTATTCCTGCGATGTATTCGATTAAATACCAGACTAATTTGAAGCAATATGATTCTTTAATTGAAGCTTTAGATTTTGAGACACAAGTCGCTGATTTTAAAACTCCTATTTACACGCACAGCTTTATTGATTTCAGTAAAAAATTATTAATTCCAGCTGATTCTGTGGCCCAGTATTTAATCATTCCTTTGTACAAATTCCCAACAGATTTTCGGGATTTTCCTCCAAGAATGAAAGTCCTGATTTACGAGTATTACCAGCATGCCTACCCTGACGAGCAGGTTGATATTGATGCGATTAATGCTTGGCTAGATAAAAATTATCAGGAGGTAGAGGAACGGAAATTCGGAAATGTATCAGTGAAAGAATATGTCTTGAAATAGAATCCCTTGGCGGTTATCAGTTACTTATATATCTGTCCCAAAGACGATTTATCAGCATCGGAATTACTCCTATTTCTAATCCCTAATCTCCCACTCCCTTTTTCTCCAACCCCTAACCCCCACTACCTCTTCTTCCCCATCGAAAAAATTCGGTTCACATTGAAGCCCAATCGAAACTCATCTCCGATCGTCCCATTTCCTCCAGCCAAAAGATATTGCTCGTTGAGCGCCTGTGAAGTCACAAAATACATTTGGAATACGTGCCCTCCTGCCTCTACATCCCAGCCAATGCCAAAATTATTACGCAAATCTGTATTCAAATTTGGAATGTATTGCAGCGAGAGTGAAGAGCGATCGGTCACCATGATTTTCCCACTTAACCCAAGTGCTAGGTATAAATTTGCTGTTCCTTCAATCTGATACACTGGTCTCGGATCATTGAAATAGGCCATCATCGGCGTGAGCTGTATACTGATTTTTGGAGAAAACTTCCGTGCCAACATCACCTGTCCAAAGTAACTGGTTCGTTCCCCGAAATTCGGTGCTGGTTCTGGTAAAAAATTATAATTGGAAGTATTGACCCCAGCTCCACCAGCCAAACTCAAGGAGAAAGGCTTGCTTCCATTCTGTGTTTGTTGGAAGATATGATAGCGCCCAAACACATTATAAAACTTGTCCCGACTGCTTCTGGAGGCTGCTAGCGATAACTTATCATTCAAGGCAAACTCAAAACTGAACTGGATATTCGCCCCATTATCCAAGCCAAAAAGGTTTTCAATTCCGCCATCCAAGGTCCCAAACGTATGCATGATCGCAAAGTGCATGGTCTTCTTATCCAATGGCTCTACTGTCAAAAGATTAATATGTCTTGGAGCATGGAAAATCAATTCCACAGGTTGATTTGCATTAACCAGCTTTCGTTCCAATTGTGCACTTAGTGATAGCGGAAGAATCCCAAAAAGGGCTAGGAGTAGTAGTCTATTCATTATTTTTTGGGTTTTAAGGTTGCCTTGATCGTAACCGTCTGATTCTCGGCCAACTCATAGAATACGAGTTTTGGAACGGGGATTTTATAGTCCGAAAGCAGCACTTCAAAGCCTGCCTCTAATTCTAATTCTCCTTTAGCATTTTTTGAAAGGGTTCCCTTTACCTGAATTTGTTGCTCTACCCCATGGATCTTAAATTTTCCATTTGCTGTTACCGGGATTTTCGAACCAATAGTAAGGCCTGGGATAGCGTTGAACTTCCCGGTAAACTCAGCAAAGGGATATTTCTCCGTCTCCAGGTAGTTATCCCGCATGTGCTTGTCCCGTAGTCCAATTCCAGTATCCAGCGTATTGAGGTCTACATAGAAGTCCAGTACATTTCCGGAAAGATCGATCAAGCCATTTAGCTTGTCCGATACTCCATTAAACTCACTCAAAGGGGCTTTTGAGAGAAAATTTACATTTCCTGACTCCGTTAGGAAAGTCTGGGCTACACTGACATTGGTGATGAAAAATAAGAAAAGGACAAGCCGTTTCATTACTTCGTCACCGTCAAAACTGTCCCATTCAATCCAGTAGTATAGGATCGTAAAGGTTGATTAGCTGGGCCTTGCAAGACATTTCCGGAAGTATCAAACTCCGAACCATGGCAGGTACAAGTAAATTTGCTGCTGGCAAATGTCCAGTTACGATCGCAGGCTGAGTGTGTACACACTGAAGTCAAAGCGCTATAGGATCCACCCACATTGACTACTAAGGTTTGTGCATCAATCACCAATAGCCATCCTCCGTTTACTGCAAGTGCTGCTTGTGAGGTTAAATCAATTCGAATTGTATTTCCCGATATCGTCACTCCATTTGAAGCAGTTGGTGGTGGTGTGGTAGGTTGATTAGGTGTTTCTGATTCAGAAGAACATGCTGTAAAAAATGAAAGTCCGAATGTGCTCATCACTGCTGTCATTCCTGCCCGCTCGATAAACTCTCTTCTTGAGTTGGTTAAATTTCCCGTTTTTGATTTGATCTGCTCCATAGCTCTAGTTTGTGGTTAGTTACGAGAATGGAACCTAGTTTGGATTTAGTTGTTTCCGAGATTGTTGATATTATTAAAAAAGGGCTATCAGTTGTAGGTTATCGGTTATCAATCGTCTGTTTTCGATGATCTGTTGTTGGTTTAGCAAAATTTACTTTGGGCTAAGCCTCAGGTCTACCCTAAACTACTTGGGATATCGGATTTTCCTGTTTTAAAAAATTAGAATTCAAGGGGGAGTTTGGACCGTTTCCGTCCTTAGGACAAACAAAAAATCTTCAATCTCCAACCTCTTAATCCCTATTATCAAATCCCTAACCTCCTATTCCCTATTCTCCCAATCTCAAATCCCCATTACCTCCTTTATCGAAAATTCGTATTCAGAAAAAAATTAGAATACAAGGGGGAGTTTGGTACGTTTCCGTCCTTAGGACAAACAAAAAATCTCCAATCTTCAATCTCCAACCTCTTAATCCCTAATCCCTATTCTCACAATCTCCAATCTCCTAATCCCTATTCTCCCAATCACAAATCCCCCTTACCTCCTTTATCGAAAATTCCTATTCAGAAAAAAATTAGAATTCAAGGGGGAGTTTGGTACGTTTCCGTCCTTAGGACAAACAAAAAATCTTCAATCTCCAACCTCTTAATCCCTAATCCCTATTCTCCTAATCCCTAATCCCCAATCCCTATTCTCCTAATCCCCAACCTCAAAAATGCTTCTTCGCCAAGATCTCACTCAAGACTACTGCATCACGCACTGACTTTGGGTTTTGGAGTAGCTGCGCATAAGGGCTGTTTTTAGAAGACTTCACACTGCTTCGCTCAATTTCCAAGGTTGGAATATCCGGAATTGTCGCAAGATCGCTCGCTCTAGCATAGACTTTATTCTCGTAGGCACCCTCGTAATAAGAAATCTCATCATCATCTTCAGGCTTAACGGTCTCTTTCCAAGCTTTACGCTGATCATAAATACTTACAGGCTTTGCATAGGTGCTTATCTGTTTGCCATACGTACTAGGCTTCATTTCATAGGAGGAGACTGGCTTTTGGTAAGTTGATTTTTGAGGAGTGTAAGATGATTCAGGTTTTTGATAGCTGCTATCTGACATCGGCTTCGCGTAGGTTGATTCAAAATTCCGAGAAGTTATGACTGGCGGAGAGACAGGTTTCGGTAGCTCAGGAGTAGGTTTCTGTCTTTGTTCACCTCGGATTTCCTTAAGCAAGTCTTCAAAAGAAGTCGCACGCTCAGCAGGTTCCTGAGAATCCATTTGTCCTTGCGCTTCGTCCTTTTTCTTTTTGTTTCGCGTAGCCTGATAGATAAAATAGGCCAAAACAGCTACGATGTAAACGATATTTCCCAAATCCATAGGCTCAAGATAAAAGTTTCTCCCCAGTAATGGTGAATTCAGTGGCCATTATTTATTAGAGTTGTTGGATCTCGGTTCTCCGTTGTCGGTTCTCAGTTCTCCGTTGTTGGATCTCGGTTGTCGGTTGTCAGGACGCCATAAAAAAGAGCCCAAGTTTTTTAATTAAACAGTTCCGGTAGAAAATCTCTGCAAACCGACAACTCACAACCGACA
>CAWUWQ010000032.1:0-3108 GCA_963926065.1 uncultured Algoriphagus sp. | reverse complement strand
ATCCCCAAATCAGCTAATCGGGCATATTTCAGATTAATATCATAGTAAGAATTCACGATATCCAATCCGATAACTTCATCCCCTCTAGCGATTAAGGCTTTTGAGACATGGTAACCAATAAATCCGGCGGCTCCTGTAACCAGGTATTTCATAGGTGATAATTGAATAAAACTGATTATATTTTTAGCTTGATTGAGACTTTAAAAGTCGATTATAATTTGCTAATAAAGCTTGATGAATTGACTTTCGATCATAATTTTCTTGTACTTCTTTCTTAAGATCTCTCGCCAATTGAGCCATTTTATCTCTCTTCACAAATGCAAATTCCAAAGCTTCTTTCAGCACCGATTTATCTTTTACAGGAAAAATCAATCCGGTCTTTTGCTGAGTAATGACATCACTGTTTCCAATAATATCTGAGCAAATTACTGGCAATTCCATCGCCCCAGCCTCCAAGAGCACATTTGGAAAACCCTCACGATGTGAAGGATGGACCAAGACATCAGCCAAAGCCATATAATGTGCAACATGGTCAGACCAATCAATTTGAACGATTCTAGGATTTTCTCTGATCGTCTTCATCAAATCGATTGAAATTGGATCAAGCTCCTGCTCAAAACTACCAAGCAAAACGAGTTTTGACATGGAATAGATTTTCGATTCTAAAAAAGCATTTACCAATTCCTCAATTCCTTTATCCTGAACCAACCGTCCCACCGAAAGAATAATGAAATCATCATCTCCGGGTAAAATTCTCATAGTAGCTGCAACTAGATGATTTTCTTTTAAAACGTCCCGATTGAACTTTTCAAAATCAACGCCATTAGAAGAACCTTTTCCAATTACTTTAAGCTTTTCTGCTTCACAAAGTTTCTCTTCAATCACGAAGGATTTTAAACCTTCAGAATTTGGCCAAACTTCAGTAGAACTTGAATAGGTCCATTTTTCTGCCTGAACCAAAAGTCCTTTTTTAGTGCCCTCAGCAGCCATATAAGGAATCCCCGCTAGGGTATGAATTCGTATTTTCTGTCCGGAAAGTTTAGCTGCAATCATTCCTAAAAGACCAGCCTTAGGAGTGTGCGTATGTACGATATCAGGTTTTTCCCGTTTGAAAAGTTGGTAAAGCTTCCATATACAGGTTAAATCCTGGAAAGGCGTGATTTTTCTGGTAAAGGGAATTACCTCGTGTTGAACACCTTCAGCTCTAACTATTTGCTGTACTTCTCTGCCATCCGAACTCACCATGATCACTTCCCAACCATTGGCTTTCATAAATTTCATCTGACCTGCCAAAAGTAACTTTAAGGAAAGCGGAACAGTTGTTATTCGAATTAATTTCGGCATTAAATAGGTTTTCTTAAGGCTCAAAGATACTCTTAATTACGTTTTTGGCCTTAAATTCTTACGAATCATCCTTAAAAAAAACACTTTTTAATATCCTTATAAAATCATTCACCTTCCTCCAATTGAAAACCTCCTCCATCACTGTTTTAAACTCTCTGGCGATTTTCAAAGCCAAAACAGTCGAGGAAACATATTTCTCTGCTTCTATGCTGTAGATTGTTTGCCTAGAAACGGAAATCAAATCTGCTAAACCCTGCTGGGTCGTATTGAGTTTGGCACGTTCCTCTTTAATTATATTTTTCATATCAAGGGCCTTTAAATGCCAAAATGGATTTGCGTTGCTGAAATAAAACCCATTTAAACCTAGCTATGAAAATGAGTTGGATAGTAAACATGTCGTAGCCCATAAACTCGAGGTATCCGAAGCCGTAAAAAAATAATGTTCCAAGAATGAGGATAAATATGTCTAAATAAAAAGCTGCCAATTAGGAGTCCTAATCTAAGCTTTTGAATATATTAATCTTCTTCTTTTTCTTTGGTCAGGTTTAGCATTACAAAACCAATTGCCCAAAAACCATAAATAATTTCAGCCGATTGATCTGGACTGATATCCATCTGAACTAATCCATGCCTATTACTAGAATTACTGGTAAAAGGAAAAACACAAAGGAAACCTTTTTCCAAGCTGGATAAAGTAGCGGTAAAGTTAAAATTGAATTAGCTTCCATAAGTCACGTTATTTTTAATAGTTAAAAGTAATTTCAACATGTTCTCAAAATAATTTAGCATTTATTTTTTCATGTAATTGAAGAATATACAAAATGCGACACTGATTAAATTGAACACTTGGCAATAAAAAGGCGCTATTGTTTATCTTTAGTTAATAAATCGAATCAAAAATTATTATTTCTATGATTACCAAAGTGAAAATCGCCATCATCGGTTGTGGCAATCTTGGCGCATCGATCGCAAATGGTTTACTTTCTATCCCAGGGTTTGATCCAAAAAATTTAATCCTGACCAAGAGAAATACAGCCAGCCTTTCGGAATTCCGCGATAGAGGAGCAATAGTGACTTCAAATAATTTAGAAGCTGTTGAACGCGCACAGCTTGTCATTTTGGGAGTTAAGCCATATAATGTTTCCCCTATTCTTAAAGAAATCCTACCGGGAATTTCTAGCCAAAATCAAATTTTCATTTCTCTCGCAACAGGGATTTCCCTTTCAGAAATGTACCAAGTTTTGCTTCCAGAGACGGTGACCTTTAGAGCAATGCCCAATATTGCAGCTGAAATCCAAGAGTCAATCACTTGCATCTGCAGCAAGAATGCCAATGAAGAACAAATCAAGTTGGTCTCTGAATTATTTGATTCGATAGGTTTCACCATTCCTATTGATGAAAGTTTGATGGAAGCGGCAACAGTACTTGGCTCATGTGGGATTGCTTATGTATTGAGGTTTATGCGAGCTATGATTCAAGGCGGGATACAAATCGGTTTTGATTCAGTTACTGCTAGCAAAATCGTGAATCAAACCGTAAAGGGAGCGGCAGAATTGATGATCCAAAAAAACATCCATCCTGAAGCTGCTATCGACAAAGTGACTACACCAAAAGGATGCACCATCGTAGGCCTCAACGAAATGGAGCATCAAGGTTTCAGTTCTGCAATGGTAAGAGGCGTGATTGCTAGCTATGATAAAATCGCCAAATAAGTAGTTAACTCAAAAAAAGATTCTGCTTGATTTAGTACAATATTTTAATGTT
>CAWUWQ010000031.1:0-7408 GCA_963926065.1 uncultured Algoriphagus sp. | reverse complement strand
TTTAAATTTATCTACGATATATAAAAAGATATTGAAATTTAGAGTAGAAGGAGCCGATTCTGGTTTTTTGCCTTCACCTACTAGGCCAAGTTCTTTTTTCGCAGGACCAATTTTTGGACTCGGAACCAAACTTCTATTTAGTAATGGAATTGTTGAATTGACTTCATTAGCCAATGGAGAAATATCGGGATTGGACCTCTCAACAGGTTTAATCATGTCTGTTTCTACTTTTCCCATGTCTTCTTGGGCAAAAGAAACCTCTGAAAAAAGACAGAAACCCAGAACAGCAAAGCTGAAAATGATAATTTTTCTGAAATTAAAAGTAACTGAATATGACATAATTAATTTTGGGGTCCTATGTCTTAACTTGGCTTAGTTAAAAAGGTTACTAAAAGTAGTGAAAAAATCAACTATGCAAACGATTGATTACGAAGATTTCGAAAAAATTGACTTTCGTGCAGGGACAATTATTGAAGTTGAAGATTTTGTGAAGGCTAGAAAGCCATCCTTTAAAATTTGGGTTGATTTAGGCCCTGAAATTGGAATAAAAAAATCCTCAGCTCAAGTAACGACTTATTACAAAAAAGAGGATTTGATAGGGAAACAGGTCGTGTGTGTTTGTAATTTCAAACCCCGACAGATTGCTGATTTCATGTCTGAAGTATTGGTTACAGGGTTTTTGGGGGCAGAAGGAGGAGTCGTTTTGACTGGTGTAGAGCGTCAGGTGCCAAACGGAGCCAAACTTCATTGATCATTCTTTCTTAGTTTAGATAAAATTTACTGGGTCAGGAAAATTAAAGACAAAGCCAGTTTTAAGTATTGCGCTAGGATCAATTAGGCGTTGTGCTATATTTTCATTGTTTTGATAGCTCTCTGGAGGAACGATGTCTAGTCTTAGAGCATTTGCTTCCAAAACATCCCGTTTTTTAGAATGAATTGGAGCCACGCCATTGAAAAGGCGATTCCAAAGATTAGTAGAAATTACCCATTCGATCATCCGGACAGCATCTGCTTGGTGAATGTAATTCACACGACTTTCTCCATCCACATGCTCTTTTCCTGAAAAATAGTTGATCGGAATTCGATCTGCTCCCATTAATCCGCCAAATCTAATAATAGTCGATTCAAATGAATCATTCGATTGGAACAACTCCTCTGCCCGGAGCAAAGTGGGATTTCCCGAATTGGAAACTGTAATTATCTCCTGCTCCTGATAGTTGGCCGAACTGGAGTCCTTTGGATAAACGCCAGTGCTTGAGATAAAAATTATTTTTTTGGTGTCGGAATTAATCAGAAGGTCGCGAAGGTATTTTAATTGCTCTAAGTAAAACTCGGCTGATTGATGTTTTGACTTAGGAGGAATCATGATTATCAAAATATCTGCATCAAAAAGCTTTTGAAACCCAAGTCCTATTGGATGTGGATCTAATTTAAAAAAAATGGTATCAATCCCTTTTTTCTCAAGCGCATTCTTTTTTTCTGGTGAAGTGGTACTCCCGATTACTTGAATCCCTTGATTTAGTAGTGCCTCAGCTAAGGGGAGCCCTAGCCATCCGAGACCGATAATTGAAATCTTCATAGGCGTTAAAATAAAAAAACCTCCCTGTAAACGGAAGGTTTGGATGTTAATCTTTTTTTGGCATGGTCCCTAGGATGTAATCCCAAAGTGGAGTACTTACCCCGAAACTAGAGTCTGGATTCTTGTAATGATGAATCGCGTGGTTTACCCAAAGAGCCTTTAGAAAATTCTTTGGTGGCTGATAGGCATGAACAATAAAGTGCACCGATAAATATCCAGCATAACCTATTAAAAACCCTGGCAGAAAATAATAGGCAAATTCTCCCATGATCAACGTAAAGATCAAATAAAGGATAACCGAATATGCAGCACTGACAAAAGGAGGCATCGCCAATCGATCCTTGTCTTTTGGATAGTCGTGATGTACTCCATGGACACTGTATTGAATTTTGTCCTTCATCGGCGTATCATAATCCATATGGAAAAAATACTTATGCATCATATACTCGACAAATGTAAAAAACACTAATCCCCCTAGAGAAATAAGTAACCCTGTGCCTGTTGAAATTTTTGTCTCTGTGTAACCAACATAATAGGATACACAGGCCAATACCAAAAACATGGTGATAGGAATAGAAATATGGGTTCTCGACATCCTCTCTATCATAGGGTTGGAGAACATGTGTGCCGAACCAAGGTTGTCTGGTTTTTCCAATCTTCCAATCTTTTTCATACGCAAATTTGATCAGTACTAAACAATAGTTTAAAAATTTAATCTTTTATTCTTTACTTCAAAGATAAGGAAAAGTGGTTTTTAATGATACTCAAGTAAGTAAAATTCCTTAATTAGAAGTTAAATACTTGTTAAAGTATTTTTGATAATTTTGTTATAGTAGGCTACATACATTGGCAAGATTTCCGATATATCAAATTCTTTCGCACGAGCTAGGGCATTCGCTTTGAAGGTAGGAAGGTTTTTTTCGTCCAAAATGAACAAGGCTTTTTCCTTCATATCCTGTACGTCTCCCACATCTGAAACGAACCCTGTTACTCCGTTAATGTTCAACTCAGGAATTCCCCCCGCATTGGAAGAAAGAATGGGGACCTCGCATGCCATCGCCTCCAAGGCGGCCAAGCCAAAGCTTTCCTTTTCCGAAGGCATCAAGAACAAATCTGCGACAGACAATACCTCTTCTACAGCATCAAGTTTTCCAAGGAATCTGGTATCATCGCTGGTGCCTAATTCACGACAAAGTCGTTCCATTTTATCTCGCTCTGGACCATCACCTACCAGTAATAATTTGGCGGGAATTACTTTTCTAACCTCAAAAAATACTTGTATTACATCCTCCACTCGTTTTACTTTTCTGAAATTTGAGGTGTGAACCAATAGCTTTTCTCCGTTAGGACAAATTGCGGTTTTGAAATGCTCTTTCTTTAATCGTTTGAAGCGATCCAAATCAATAAAGTTTGGGATTACTTCAATATCTCGGGTCACATCAAAATGAGCATAAGTCTCTAATTTCAAATCTTCGGAAACAGAAGTAACGCCATCGGATTGGTTGATGGAGAAGGTGACTACCGGCTCATAGCTTGGGTCTTTTCCTACCAATGTGATATCCGTGCCATGTAAAGTGGTAATTACTGGAATTTGGATTCCCTGTGTTTTCAGAATCTGCTTGGCCATGTAGGCTGCAGAAGCATGTGGGATCGCGTAATGAACATGAAGCAAATCCAACTTTTCATACTTAACGACACTGACCATTTTACTAGCAAGGGCTAGTTCATAGGGAGCATGCTCAAACAAAGGATAGCTTTTGATGTCTACTTCGTGGTAAAATAGATTTTCACTAAAAAAATCTAATCTGGTAGGTTGGCGATACGTAATGAAGTGAACTTCATGACCCAGTTTAGCCAATCCTTTACCCAATTCAGTGGCTACTACTCCGCTTCCTCCGAAAGTGGGATAACAAACAATTCCGATTTTCATATCAAGTAAGTAATGCTGGTATTGCAAACATCATTTGTAACACTCATAAACATTGTTTTTGTTCAATTTAAATTTTATTTATAGATCGGCTCCAATTCCATTGGGCTTTGGCGCCTGAAAATCAAGTGGATCACTTTGAATTTTTTATTTTCTGTGATTTTTTGAGCGACTTCATTTTTGAATTTATTCTATCTTCGAGCATTAAATTTTGATCCATGAATAGAAATAGTGCATATATCGTAGTGACCTTGCTGATTTTTCAAAGTTGCACAAGTCCAATAAATACTAAAGTTAAAGAAGTTTCAAAGGTGAATCCAAGTGAACTTTGGTCGAAAAATCCCTGGCCGGAAATCAGGAGGGAGCGAATTGCCAAACTTTTGCCTGAGGCAATGAATGCCTCAGGAGTAGATTGCTGGGTAAGTATCTGTCGGGAAAATAATAATGACCCAATCGCATCGCATATTGGCGGGGAAAATGCCAGTGGTTCGGCAATCATCCTTTTTTATCTTGACCAGGAAGGGTTTCACTCGCTAGTTTTCTCTCCTGATGGTGAAGCTACCGCTTTGGACGAATTAGATATCCATGACACCGTAGTTCGAGTCGAGCGAGGAGTTTCCACACTAGATCAGGCAGCAGCCTTTATAAAAGAAAAGAATTTTAAAAACATTGCTATAAATACTTCAACTTCTAATGCACTTGCAGATGGACTTACTCATTCTCAGCATTCCGAACTAGAAAAGGCCTTAGGAACTGAATCTTCTAAACTTATCTCCTCTGAGGAATTAATATATGAATGGCTTTCCATCAAACTTCCTGCGGAGGTTGAAATCCTTAAACAAGCAGCACAATTAGCCTCGGATTTTCAATATGAGGCTTATCAAATGATCGTGCCAGGCAAAACTACCGATGCAGAAGTAGCTAAATTTTTGAAAGCTAAAATGGTTGAGTATGGAGTCACTGATGCTTGGCATCCTGATCAAAACCCAAATGTCAACTCAGGAATTGATCGTGGGCATTCGCATGCTACTGATAAAGTAATTCAAGGTGGAGACGTCATTCAGATTGATTTTGGAGTGAAACTCTACGATATCTGGGTGAGTGATATTCAGCGATTTGCCTATGTGCTCAAAGCTGGCGAGACCGAAGCTCCAGAGGCAATTCAAACTTACTGGAAAAATGGAAAAGCAGGAAGCAGAGCTGCTCTTGCAGCTATGAAACCAGGAGTAAAAGGCGTCGAAGTTGATCGTGCTCAGCGAGTACTTATGGATGCGGCAGGTTCGGAATATGTCATGTGGAGCACTGGTCATCCAGTTGGCTATGTGGCTCATGACGTTGGGCCAAATTTAGGGGGCTCTCAAAGCAAAACAATTCGTCCCGCAGCTGAGAGACTGCTCAAAGCTGGAATGACCTTCGCTTTCGATGGATTCCATTGCTGGAAACTACCAGATGGAAATACTAAAACAATCTCGGTAGAGGAAATGGCAGTAGTGACGGCTGATGGCGCTCATTATTTGATTGAGCCTCAGGAAGATTTGATTTTAGTTGGGAAGAAATAAAAACCCATTTAGAAAAATCAAATGTTCAGACATAGCAAATAATAATGAAAGAAAAGGTAGTCTAGTTTTTGGAGAAGGGTAAAACTTGAAATAAAAAAGGGGGCGCATCATTATGATGTGCCCCCTTTTTTATTTTTTGCCTTTGAGCAATGCTTGGTAAATAATGTCATGAATATCCGTTCGGATATTTTCAGTTAAGAGTTTGGTGTTACTTGCATCAGGATAAACTCGATTAGAAAGGAATATATAGATTAAGTCATTTTCTGGATCTGCCCAGACACAAGTGCCTGTGAATCCGGTGTGTCCAAAGGTGCTTTTTGGAGCTAAATCTCCAGCAGAACCACCACCGCCATTTCCTGGATTTGGTTTGTCCCAGCCCCATCCCCTGCGGCTTTGATTGGATTGCCTTTTGGTGAACGCACTTACCGTACTGTTTTTAATTAAACTTACATCACCATAGTATCCCTTGTTCAGCATCAATTGCATCATCACTGCGAGGTCATTGGCAGTACCAAATAACCCAGCATGACCAGCAACTCCACCATACATCGCTGCTCCCGGATCATGGACGTAGCCCTGCACTTGTCTTTTTCTAAAGGCGACATCATTTTCAGTAGGGGCAATGTTGTCCAAAGCCATTTTCAAAAAAGGATTGAAAGTCATGGTATATAATCCTAATGGAGTATAAAAATTTTGCTCCAAAAACACTTCCATGGGTTGGTTGACTAGGGATTCTACGACCGCCTGCATGAAATACATCGTGAGGTCTGAGTAGACATAGCCGTATTTTACTGTTCCAGCCGGTTTGGATTGAAGCTTAGAGTCAATTGTCCATTGCCAGATTTTTTCACGTAAGTCATCTTGGCCATACATGTCATTGGAAACTGGCCTTGAAAATCCGGGGCTTTCAGTCGTTTGATAGAACTCAGCTTTCCAAGCACCATTTTCAACAGTTTTTACATAATGAGGAATGTAGGCGACCAAACCTGCTTCGTGTGTCATCACGTCTTTCAGTACGAGTTTTTCTTTGTTTGTGCCTTTCAGCTCTGGGAGATAATCTCCGAGCGTATGATCCATATCCAGTTCACCCCTGCTCTCCAAAAACATTACTGCCTGAGTAGTCGCCAACACTTTAGTGATCGAGGCAAGATCATAGACTGTTTCGGAATTAACCTTGGGGCTATTCTTGTATTCCAATTGCCCATAAGAGCGCTCAAAGACTATTTTGCCGTTTTTTGCCACTAGTACATTAGCACCGGGAGTGGCTTGAATAAGAATCGCGCGCTCTGCCACTTCATCGATTTTGTCGAGAATATCGCTGTCTAATCCAACGCTTTCTGGAGTTCCATAGGAAAGTCTCTCTAGCCCTGGTAACCAGCCACCGACTCCGTAAGAATACTGGCGGCTGATCGAAACAGGCAAAATCCCGACTGCATTTCGAGCTCCGAATAAAATTTGCGGACTCAGCATTTGAGTCATTTCGTTGTTTTCGAAAGCTAAAACTACATTGCCCAAACCTTCCAGACTTTGAGAGGCATATGCATTTCCGAAGAGCACGGTAACTACTTTTTGACGCTTGGCAAGATCTCGGATCAATTGGATATCTGAGGGGGAGATTCCGAATTTTCTGTTTGGGCTATTCGTGACCCCCATCAAACCAATTACTACCACATCAAAATCTTCCAATTGCTTAATGGTGTTGTAATGGGTAGTCTCGTTAGCAGCTTTTGGGATAGAAAAATGTTCGAATTTGCTGTATTTGCTAAGGTATTTCTGGAAAGTCTTACCCTCATCCCCTATGCTTAGGCTGGCAAATTTTTTAAGTTCGAGTTGTTTGAATGGAATAAGATCATTCTTATTTGAGGCCACCGTGATAGCACTTGCATATAATTCTTCGATGATTTGATCCGTCTCATGACTATGTAATCGATCAGTCAGTTTATAGGTATTGATTGGGACAAACTTGTCTAATCCAGCCCAATACTTCGCCTTCAAGATCTTCTTGACTCGTCGGTCGATTTCAGCTTCAGAGATTAGCCCGTCTTCGACGGCTTTTTTAATCAAGATTTTGGCTTTTGGTACATCCATCGAATAGAGAAGCACGTCATTTCCCGCTAAGAGTGCTTTGACGTCCACTTCACCGGGAAGATTTCCTTTTGCCACACCACGCATATTTAGTGCATCGGTGAAGATCAAACCTTGGAAATTCATCCGCTTTTGTAATAGGTCTGTGACCACTTTCTTCGAGAGACTAGTCGTACTGTTTGCCTCGGGATCAAGGCTTGGGATATTCAAGTGAGCCACCATCACAGACATCAAATCTTCCTTAATTAAGCGCTCATA
>CAWUWQ010000030.1:0-3728 GCA_963926065.1 uncultured Algoriphagus sp. | reverse complement strand
GCATTTTTGAAGGTCTTAAATGACGCAATGAGGCTCTCTTCGGAGACTTCAGCCAAGGTAGCTACTAATCCAGCACAGATGGCATTCATCAAATTATGCTTTCCGTGAATAGGAATTGCTTCTAATGGAATACTGATGTTTTTTCCCTTCGCGGTAAGTCTAAGATAGGATCCATCCAAAAACCCGCCATTACTTGCTCTGTCTGATAGCGAAAACCAGTGCTTTTGAGCATTGGTTTTGATGCCGTTTAGCCCTTGAACAGAATTGGTATCCTCTGCATTCACTATCATGTAATTATTGGACGACATGTTTCTGAAAAGTCGCAACTTCGAATTCAAATAGTTTTCGAATTTGTATTCGTAGCGATCCAAATGATCAGGTGTGATATTGGTTAAAACTGCTATATCTGGCTTGAAGCAGAAAAATCCATCAATCTGGTAGCTGCTGCACTCGATCACCCACCATTCATGATCCGTCTCGATCAACTGTGCTGCCCAGCTTTCGCCCACATTTCCCGCTAATCCTACGTCGTAACCTGCTTCTTTGAGAAGATGGTAAGTCAAAAGTGTAGTGGTGGTTTTGCCATTGGTTCCAGTGATGGCAATCACACGCCCAGCACTGTATCGAGAAGCAAATTCCAATTCATCCACGACTGCTATTCCTTCTTCAAATGCTTTCTGAACTACCGGAATCTTAGGAGAGATCCCAGGACTCTTGATAATCATGTCAGCATTCAGAATGATTTTTTCAGAATGTACTCCCTCTTCAAACTCGATTCCTGCTTGGAGCAACTTGATTTTATTGGAATCTGAAATTTTCCCAAATTCAGATACAAAAACGTCATAGCCCTTCACCTTGGCAAGCATTGCTGCTCCCATTCCGCTTTCTCCGGCTCCAAGGATGGCTATTAGTTTCATTTATTATCTAAGTTTTAAAGTCGCAAGTGTGATCACTGCAAGAAGAATCCCTACGATCCAAAATCGAGTGACAATCTTCGTCTCAGGAATATTTTTCTTTTGGTAATGATGATGAATTGGTGACATCAAGAATACTCTTCTGCCCTCACCGTATCTCTTTTTTGTGTATTTGAAATAGCTCACCTGAATCATGACCGAAGTCGTCTCTATCAAGAAGATTCCACACATCAGTGGAAGAAGCAACTCTTTGCGCAGTGTCAAAGCCAAAACGGCAATCACCCCACCCAGCATCAAGCTACCTGTATCACCCATGAAAACTTGGGCAGGAAAAGCATTGTACCAAAGGAATCCGATGCAAGCACCGATAAATGCTGAAGCAAAAATCACGAGCTCCCCAGAATTAGGGATGTACATCACATTGAGGTACTGTGAGAAAATGGCGTTACCGCTGATGTAGGCAAAAATGGCGATGGTCAAGCCGATAATAGCCGACGTTCCCGCTGCCAAACCGTCAATTCCATCGGTAATATTTGCGCCGTTGGAAACTGCAGTGATGATAAATGTCACCACGAAAATGTACAAGACTGGTGTCATGGCTTCCCCTAGGAAACCTAACACGCTCTCGTAATTCAACTCATTATTTTTGGTAAAGGGTATCGTGGTCTTCGCCACTTTAACATCCTGAAATGAAGGTGTTTCAACTATGCCCGCATCAATAGATACCGGATTGGTGAATTCCCGGATCACCACTTCCTCATGAAAATAAAGCGTTGATCCTACGATAATTCCAATGCCGATTTGACCTGCGATTTTGAATCTACCTTTGAGGCCTTCCTTGTCCTTTTTGAATACTTTGATGTAGTCATCTACAAAACCTATCGCTCCAAGCCAAACTGTCGTAATCAGTAAGAGGATGATGTAAATGTTATTAAGATTAGCGAAAAGCAAAGTAGGAATCAGGATTGCTGCAATGATCATCAATCCTCCCATAGTCGGAGTGCCTTTCTTTTGCGCTTGTCCAGCCAATCCAAGATCACGGACAGTCTCACCGATCTGTTTGTTTCTAATCCAGTTGATAATATGATGACCAAAAGTGATGGTAATCAACAAGGAGAATACCGCTGCCATACCCGCACGGAACGAAATGTACCTAAACACGCCTGTGCCAGGGATATCCAATACGCGGTCCAAATAGTCAAAAATCGGGTATAACATCTTATTTTTTGGTGAATTGTTGTAGGAATTCCACTACTACTTCTGCATCATCAAAATGATGCTTCACTCCCTTTATTTCTTGATAATCTTCATGCCCTTTGCCTGCAATCAGAATGATATCTCCTTTTTTCGAAAGCATACAGGCAGTTTTGATAGCCTCTCTTCGATCAGAGATCGTCAGCGTTTTTCGGATTTCAGTTGGTCCGACACCTGCTTGCATTTCTTTCAATATATCTTCTGCCTCCTCAAATCGAGGATTATCTGAAGTCAAAATGACTTTGTCGCTTTCCTGAACAGCTATCTTGGCCATTATCGGCCGCTTGGTTTTATCTCGATTTCCTCCACAGCCCACGACCGTAATCAATTGCTCAATGCCAGTTCGAACTCCATTTAGAGTCTTGAGTACATTCTCTAATGCATCAGGGGTATGCGCATAATCCACAATAGCGATTATTCCACCTATTTCGATTCGATCAAATCGACCTTTTGCACCACGAATTCCAGAAAGCTCCCGAAGGACTTCATCTTCCTCCTCGCCTAACAAAACTGCCACTCCAAGCACTGCTAACAGGTTGTAAGCATTGAATGAACCTATCATTCTGAACCAAGTCAACTTCCCATTGATATCGAGCTCCAATCCTTCAAGGGTATTGGAAATAATCTTCCCTTTGAATTCAGCGGGTGACTTTAGGGCGAAAGTCTGATGTGTCGCTTTACAATTCTGAAGCATCACTTGACCTCGCTTGTCATCGTCATTGACAAGCGCAAAAGCGTCTTTTGGCAAATCATCAAATAGCTTTTTCTTAGCCTTGATGTATTCATCAAAAGTCCCGTGATAGTCTAGGTGATCATGTGATATATTAGTAAATACTGCTCCTACAAGTTTCAATCCTGCAATTCGCTCTTGTACGATTGCATGAGAACTAGCCTCCATAAAACAATGGGTGCATCCCTCATCCACCATTTGCCGAAGGAGCGCTTGTACACTGATTGCATCCGGAGTGGTATGTGTTGAAGGGATTACTTGATCGTTGATTTTATTTTCAACTGTCGATAGCAAGCCGGTACTATACCCCATCCGAATAAAAAGCTGGTGGAGCAAAGTGGCTGTAGTGGTTTTTCCGTTTGTACCGGTGATTGCTACGACTTTGATATTCTCAGAAGGATTATTGAAGAAATTACTTGCTAAAATCCCCAGCGCCTTGGCAGTATTCTGGACTTCGACATAAGTAATGCCAGGCTGAAGCAGAACAGGAAGCTGCTCGCATAAAATAGCAATTGCGCCTGACTCCAGTGCCTTTTCTATGTACTCATGACCATCCACTTGGGTTCCCTTTACGGCAACAAAAACTGTCCCCTCCTTGACCTGTCGACTATCAAAGGCAAGTGCATTCACTTTGACCTCCATGTTTCCCACAGTAGAAGTCAGTGACACTTTATATAAAATATCCTTAAATATCTTCATCAGCCTAAGACAAGATTTATAGTTGTATTCGGGCTAAGTTTTGTTCCGGGAAGAATCGACTGTGCTTTCACACGACCCTTTCCTGAATAATTAACTTGCAACCCTTTATTTTCTAAAATGAATAGTGCATC
>CAWUWQ010000029.1:0-7642 GCA_963926065.1 uncultured Algoriphagus sp. | reverse complement strand
GAAGTTAAAATCAGACTTGCCGTTTTATTCACAAACGACTTTAGTGATGTGTCCCAAGATTTAGAAATTTTTGAAGTAGACTAGGGGGAGGGTTGTCTGAAAACCAAAATCCAAAGCTTGCATTTAGGTTTGTCTTATTACGCCGAAATCTCCTCCCCAATCCAAAAAATACCGGGCGCTTTGATCTCCGTAATTCCTTCTGGGACTTCGATCATTGTAGCGTAAGTGATTGGGAGGAGGATTTCTCCTTCTGAATTTTTGATTTCCACGGGCATTCCTTCTTTTCCATGAATATGAATCGAAGATTCTGCAAACCATTTTTTGAATTGCCCGGATTTGACTGGGTAATATTTCCAGTTCCCGTCCACCAAGGTCAGATTCATCAACTCCATTTTTTCCTGAAGGTCAAAAGCACTTTGATGTGAAACCCCCACCAAATGTACCGCTTCATGCTTGCTTCCAAGGAGGTAATTTATCCCCTCCGTTAGAAAATCATCATTTTCAACGGTCAGAAATTTCACGGGATATTGGGACTCTAAAAGTTGAGTATTTTCAGTTTGAAATAGACTTGAAGCCATAATGACATCAATTTTGATTCCCCAGCTTAAGACTTGATCTAAGGCTTTCTCACTGACCAGAATGGTGGGAACCCACTCAAATAGACCGGAAATTTGATCGAAACGAATGTTTTCAGTATCTAAAATCAAAACTGCCGGTTCCTGCTGCTCTTTGACAAAATGGTGGGATGACATTAGCTCCAGAGGTTTTGATAGAAATTAAGAGCGTTTTCGAAGGCCAAGCCTTTAAGCTGTTTTTCGCTTAAGTCACTTTCTAAGCTTTCTAATATGGAATTGTACTTCCCGGCATTTTCTGCCAAAGGAAAGTAGAAAGGAATCCGGCTTGGGTCTCCAAAGTCCTTGGTGTAGAAAAAATCTGCTCCAAAGCAGATGTTTTTTTCAGCACCGACATTAAAACCATGGAGAATATGCTCAAACAAGCGTGCTGGCACATCTGTATCCAAAAAAGCACGAAGAAAATTCACGCCGACAATTCCATTTCGCTTTATAATTTCTTTGGCAAACTCATCGGTTAGATTACGTCGATGATTCCAGATACTGCGGAAATTAGAATGACTGGCAATTACGGAGATATCTAATCTTTGGCTATCGATGTGATTCAAAATACCTTCTGCCAAAAGATCCGAAGTATGTGATAAATCAATGGGGATTTGCTTCCCTGCAATGTAGTCCAAGAGTTTTTTGCCATCATCTTTCAAACCGATTCCTTCGGTATAGTTTCCGCCACCAAAGCGATTTTCGGTATGATGTGTCAAACTGATGTAAGCTAATTTCCCTACTTGTGCAATGATCGAATCAAGCTGTGCATAGATTTCCGACCACGAAGCAGATTCATTTCCTAGGCCAGCAGCATTTTCGACGGAAGCGATGATCCCAACCTGCCTTTCCTTGGCCCAATCTGAAATAAAGGTTTGATCAGCAAAAGCTAGATCGACTGGATTTTCCTTAAGAAGTTTGGAGAAAATGGCAGCTTGCCGACTGGCTAGCTTCATACTTTCCGGGCTGACATCAGTATAGATCGCCATGACTTGCATTCGAACACCGCCAGAGATTAACCAGGGGATTGCACAGGCAATGTCATCTTTGGAGTAAGGGTTGGCACCGGGTACAACGCAGAGATAAGAAAGCATGTCACAGTGCATGTCAATAATTGGTAGATGCATGGATTTTGGGCTTTTCAACAAAGTAACCAAAAAAGCGCATGTTTTTTAATACTTTTAAGACAGATTCGAATCACTCATTTTTAAAAAGAAGAAGACACATGGCCATTTCAAAACCTTTTAATTTCAAAAAGTGGATTGATGAAAATAGAAATTTGCTCAAGCCTCCTGTTGGCAATCAGCAAGTCTACAAGGGGAATGATGATTTTATCGTGATGGTCGTGGGCGGACCTAATTCCAGAAAAGATTACCATTACGATGAAGGGGAGGAGTTTTTCTATCAATTGGAAGGTGACATCACGCTGAAAATCATCGAGGATGGTAAGCCAAAAGACATTGAAATCAAAGAAGGGGAAATATTTCTCTTGCCTGCGAAAGTACCTCATTCCCCACGCAGACCAGCCAACACTATCGGCTTAGTAATTGAACGCTACCGAAGAGCTGGGGAGAAGGACGGTTTTATCTGGCACTGTGAAAATTGTGGCGAAAAACTCTATGAAGAATATGTTGAACTGACTGATATTGTCAACCAACTCCCTCCGGTTATGGATCGATTCTGGAATACTCCTGACCACTGCACTTGCAAAAACTGTGGAACAGTTATGGAGAAATAAGGTTAAGTAGGCACGAGATGGGAAATTTGTCTGATGGTGTTAGCTAAGAAATCAAGATGACTATGTTGCCATTTAAGAAGTGCAAATGACGCGCGTTGAAGCGCTATAAGTTCTGAATTAACTCGAATCTTAAACGAAGGAGATTTTCAAATCTTTAAACTT
Organism: uncultured Algoriphagus sp.; assembly: GCA_963926065.1. GTDB lineage: Bacteria > Bacteroidota > Bacteroidia > Cytophagales > Cyclobacteriaceae > Algoriphagus. Next base: position 5,128 of record CAWUWQ010000029.1, on the reverse strand, counting down.
TCATTGCCACCCGTCGAATATCGAAGTACTAACCTACCAATTTTACAACCCTAAAATAATGAACTACGAATACTCCGAAGCTTTTGCTCAAAAAATGGATCAGGAAGATTCGCTTTGTTCCTTTAGAGGCCACTTTCTTTTCCCAAAAATAAACGGAGTAGAAGCAATCTATTTCTGTGGAAATTCACTGGGCTTGCAGCCAAAATCTGTCACGAATTATTTGACTAAGGAACTTGGGAATTGGGCTGAAATGGCAGTAGATGGGCATTTTGACGGGGAGGATGCTTGGTTATATGTACGTCAAAAGTCGAAACCCGCATTGGCTGAAATCCTTGGTGCGCATACCCATGAAGTCGTTGCGATGAATAATCTGACGGTTAATCTTCATTTACTGATGGTCTCTTTTTACAGACCTACTAAGGATCGGTATAAAATCATCATCGAAGCAGGTGCTTTTCCTTCTGATCAATACATGCTCGAGTCTCAGGTGAAGTGGCATGGGCTAAATCCAGAGGAGGTAATTGTTGAGCTTAAGCCACGAAAGGGAGAGCATACACTTCGAACTGAAGATATTCTTGCTGAGATTCAGCGTCAGGGAGATTCACTGGCAATGGTGAATATGGCAGGTTTACAATATTATACCGGTCAACTTTTTGATATGAAAGCAATTACAACTGCCGCCCATGGAGTAGGTGCAGTGGCAGGTTTTGACTTAGCACATGCTGCAGGCAATGCGCCATTGAGTCTTCATGATTGGGGAGTTGACTTTGCTACTTGGTGTAGCTACAAATACATGAATTCTGGACCTGGGAATGTTTCAGGAATCTATATACATGAAAAATATGCCGATCGGCCTGATTTACCCCGATTTGCAGGCTGGTGGGGTCATGATGAGCAACAGCGCTTTCAAATGGAGAAAGGATTTGTTCCTATGCATGGGGCTGATGGCTGGCAATTAGCCAACTCTAACATACTTGGTTTGGCCGCGCACCAAGCTTCTTTAGATATTTTCCAAACCGCAGGAATCTCAAATCTGCGTTCAAAGAGCGAAAAACTTACGGGATACCTAGAATATTTAATCCGCGAAATCAACGGGGATTCAGGGGTTTTGGAAATTATTACCCCAGAAAACCCAGCCGAAAGAGGCTGTCAGTTATCTTTGCTTATTCATCAAGGAGGCAAAGCAGTCTTCGATGAGTTTTATAAAAATGGCGTGGTGGGTGACTGGAGAAATCCAAATGTCATCCGATTGGCGCCTACTCCACTCTACAATAGCTTCTTAGATGTTTTCCGGTTTGCTCAGATTTTGGAACAATCCTTGAAAAAATTCGCTTAGAAAGAAGCATGGATAAACTATCCTAATGAAAAAGAACGAAATCACAATCCTAGGTGCCGGACTTATCGGGTCACTGATGGCAATATATCTGAAGCGTCAAGGTCTGGAAGTTTCCATCTATGACAAACGGCCTGACAAGCTGAAGAAGCCTTACGGCGAGGCTGGGCGATCCATCAACATGGCTTTAAGCCATCGAGGTTGGAAGAGTCTGGAGGAGGTTGGGCTGAAGGAAAAAGTCCTTCCTCTGGCTATTCCCATGTATGGTCGAAAAATTCATGATGAGCATGGAGGCACTTCATTTATTCCTTATGGAAAAGAAAATCAGGCGATATATTCCATTTCCCGCGCGAAGTTTAACCAACTTCTATTGGAAGAAGGTGAGCGGATTGGGGTAAATTTCAACTTTGAGCATAAATGTGTCAATGTAGATTTCCGAAATCAGGAAATTACATTTGAGACGGAGCAGGGAGAATCCAAAATTGAGGCTCCGGTAATAATTGGTGCCGATGGATCCTATTCTGCGCTTCGCATGTCTATGCAAAAGCAAATTCGCTTTAATTACAAGCAGGAATATATTTCTCATGGCTATAAAGAATTGACTATTCCGGCTACTGCAGAAGGTGAGTTTGCCATGGACCCGAATGCTTTGCATATTTGGCCACGTGGTAAATTTATGCTCATTGCATTGCCCAACCCTGACAAATCATTCACTTGTACACTCTTTTTGCCTTTTGAGGGGACAAAAGTATGTTTCGAGAAAATAAATGATGACCAGGATTTAGAGTCTGTATTCAAAAACTATTTCGATGACGCTTACCAGTTGATGCCAGAATTGAAGTCTGAGTTTTTCAAAAACCCAACTTCTGCCTTGATCAATGTGGAATGCTATCCTTGGGTACAAGGCCAAAGCTTATTGCTCGGAGATGCTTCGCATGCGATGGTTCCATTTTACGGGCAAGGAATGAATTGTGGTTTTGAAGATTGCTCGATTTTAAATAGCCTTATTGATAAGCTGGGAACAAACAGCTGGGATTTGGTATTTGAGAAATTCCAGAAAAAGAGAAAGCCAGACACTGATGCCATCTGTCAATTAGCAATGGATAATTTTGTAGAAATGCGGGGGTCAGTTTCTGATCCGAAGTTTATTCTTCGGAAGAAAATTGAAGCCAAGCTGTATGAACTGTATCCTAAAGATTGGATTCCACTTTATTCGATGGTCACCTTTTCTGAAATCCCATATTCTGAGGCATATGCTCAGGGTAAGCTTCAGGATATAATTATGAACCGAGTGATGGCAGATCCGCTGATTACAGAGAACTGGAATAAGCTCGACTATGAGGATATTATAAATAAGATGGAAACATCAAAAGCGGTCTAAGGATCACTTTGACCGCAATGTTGTTTTAACCACAAAGTCCACGAAGGTTTACACAGAGGACGCAGAGGGTTTAAATCAGAAGGCTGTAAATATGCCGCGGTTCGTGTCTCCACGAAACGGAATTGAAAAAACCTTTAACCGCAAAGGACGCAGAGATTTCGCAGAGGAACACGAAAATTTTAAATCAAAAGGCTTGCCGCGGTTCGTGTCTCCACGAAACGCAATCAGTTGAAACCTTTTTTAACCGCAATCATCTTTCACAAAGACCCCAAAAAAAGGGAGGCAATTAGAAAATTGCCTCCCTTTTTTACTGCTTATTTAATTTTTAGAGCACCGTACGGAATTGCTTAAGGAATCTCGAGTCATTCTCAGTGAATAATCTCAAATCTTTGATTTGATATTTCAGCATAGCAATTCGCTCGATGCCCATTCCGAAAGCAAAACCGGTGTATTTTTTGGAGTCGATGCCACAGTTTTCAAGCACATTCGGATCGACCATCCCTGAACCACCGATCTCTACCCAGCCACTGCCTTTACATACATTACAGCCTTTTCCTCCGCAGATCAAGCAGGTGATATCTATTTCTGCACTCGGCTCGGTGAAGGGAAAGTAGGAAGGGCGGAATCGTACTTTGGTTTCCTTCCCAAACATCTCCTTGGCAAAGTGGTATAATGTGTTCTTCAGATCAGCAAAACCTACGTTTTCATCTACATAGAGCCCTTCGACTTGGTGGAAAATACAATGTGCTCGAGCTGAAATTGCTTCATTTCTATACACACGCCCAGGGGAAAGTGTACGAATCGGTGGTTTTTGGTTTTCCATCACACGGACCTGAACTGAGGAAGTGTGCGTACGCAGGGCGATATCCGGATTCTTTTCTATGAAAAAGGTATCCTGCATCTCTCGAGCCGGATGATTTTCGGGGAAGTTCAACGCGGTAAAATTATGCCAATCATCCTCGATCTCTGGTCCTTCGGAAAGGTTGAATCCAATCCTCTCAAAGATCTCAATGATCCGTTGGCGAGTGGCTGTCAGGGGATGAATGCCGCCCATCGGGGAATTAGATGGGGGAAGCGTCAGATCAATATTTGCTGACTTCGACTTTTTATTGGTGGAGTTGACCTTTTCGATCAACTGCTGAAATTTTTCCTCTGCGAGTTGCTTTACGTTATTGACTAGTAGTCCAAAGGCCTTTTTCTCCTCATTAGGAATCTGTCCCATGGAGCCAAATAGTTCGCCTACGACACTTTTCTTGGAGATAAACTCCATTCTGTATGCTTCCAGTTGGTCGGGGGTAGTGGCATCTGCGGCAGCAATGGCTGCTTTGATGGCTTCTATTTTCTCTTGGTACATGGGATTCGTTTTATTCGAATGACAAAGCTAAGGTTTTTGGTGTTTTTTGGAAAGCCTAAACTTCATCATTTGATCTGCGACATTGAATCATTGAAAAAACCTGTCCGACTTGGCAGATATGAAACTTAAGTCAGTTCGAGGTCTCGAGCTATTACAATCATTGAAGTTCTAAAGATCCCACCATTCTTAACTCATACATCTTAATTTTTTTTCCTTCCTTAAATCCAAGCTCCCAACTCCGGTCGTTTCTCCCTTCAAATACGGAAACAAACAAAAATCAATTTTAACAAACAACATCCTGAAAATTCAAAATTATTTCAAAGTGACAATCGCCGATGTATTCCAGTTTAACAGAGTGATTCACACTGTCGATACAGTAGTATTGACGAAGATGTAATTCCTTAAGGAACATTTACTGAAAAAGCCGCTTGAAAGTACGTTCAGGCGGCTTTTAGAATTTATTTGTGTTTTCCCTAATTTCAAATTTCTTACTTAAGACTTCTCACTTCTACCAAGTTCTTCCTCCGCCTGGTCTGCCTCTTTCCCAAGGATTATTGGAGGGCTCAGGCTCTTTGAAGTTACCAATGATATAGGTGAAAGTCAGCATGCCATAGCGAGTCAGGACATTGGTGAATACATCTGTTATCGCTACATCGGAGATGGTACGGCTGATGCTGTTGTTCTGATTCAATAAGTCAAAGATCACGACTTTCAATTCTGCCTTGTTATTCTTCGCAAATCGCTGACCTGCTTCGATATTCCAAAGCCAAACCGACTGATCCAATCCTTCAGACAATCCTCTGTAGAAGGTATTATTGATATTATTTCCAATAAAGGTTTTTCCGTTATTCGGCGAATAATACAGCCTCAAGTTAGACTCCTGGATGTAATAGTTTTGATCCAAATTCTGCTGCAAGCTTGAATTGACGATGGTATAAGTACCAGTAGTGCTGATCGTGAAGTCCACGTTCTTCGAGATATTACTGCTCAATGTAAAACCTTGACTCAAGTCGATATTGTCATTCAGATTCAGATCTCCATTGATCAAACCCGGAGTTCT
>CAWUWQ010000028.1:0-5368 GCA_963926065.1 uncultured Algoriphagus sp. | reverse complement strand
TAAAATCCTCCTCAGTATATTCCTTTTTCTAGGATTTTTAAATCTCGCTTATCCCCAAAAAGTACTCAAAGTTGGCGTAGCAGGGCTCACTCATGGGCATGTCGGTTGGATTTTGGAAGCAAATAAACGCGCAGACCTAGAGATTGTCGGCATTGCCGAACCGAATCGGGAACTTGCGGAAAGGCTTACCAAAAACTATGGGATTCCGATGGAGTTGGTTTTTGAATCACTGGAAGAAATGCTGGAAGCAACCAAGCCGGAAGCGGTAACTGCTTTCGGAAATATCTTCGATCACCTCGCAGTGGTGGAAGCTTGCGCTCCAAAGGGAATTCACGTAATGGTGGAAAAACCGCTCGCCGCCTCGATGGAGCATGCCCTGAAAATGGACGCTTTGGCAAAAAAATATGAAATCCATTTACTCACCAATTACGAAACAACTTGGTATCCTTCTGTAGAAAAAGCTGGGGAACTCCTTGAATCTGGCACAGTCGGTGAAATGCGAAAACTGATCGTCAGAGATGGACACCGAGGTCCAAAGAAGATCGGAGTCAGCGGAGAATTTTTAGAATGGCTCACAGACCCTATGCTAAATGGCGCCGGAGCTATAGTAGACTTTGGTTGCTATGGTGCCAATATCGCCACTTGGCTCAACGCAGGTCAAAGACCGACTTCTGTGACTGCTGTTGCCCAGCAATTTCAACCGCAAAACAACCCTAAGGTGGAAGATGATGCGACGATTATTTTGACTTATGAAAACTCTCAAGCGATTCTAGAACCTTCTTGGAATTGGCCTATTGGCCGAAAAGACATGGAAATCTATGGCTTGACGGGCGCGATCTTTGCCGATAATGGAAAAGATCTTAGAATAAGAATGGCTAAAGGCTATGATGGCTTTGACGAGGAAAAAATTCGAATCGAAAAAAGGGATGCACCTTTCGATGATCCCTTTTCATTCTTGATTGCAGTGATTCGAAACGAAATCCAGATGAAACCTTACGATCTGAGTTCGCTGGAAAACAACCTGATTGTGGTTGAAATCCTAGAAGCAGCCATTCAAAGTGCCAAAGAAGGCAGAACGATTTACTTGGATGCCAGAAAATAGCTTTACTTCGGATTTTCTACTCGCAGAGCCACTGTTTGCTCTATTTTATTTTTTACTGGGGAAAGTGAATTGAGGTACATATAAATTGCCCGAATATCTACTTCATCCATCATCGCAAAGCTAGACCATGGCATTGGTGTTCCTTCGTGAATCAGTCCTCCTTTTAGTCGCTGAATGAATGTTTCTTCATTCCAAGTAGCTAACAGACCTGTTTCTGGATCTGGTGTGAGATTCGGAGTAGTAAAGGTCCCTAATGGTTCTTCGAAAGTCAGTCCTCCAGAGAATTTTGGGCCTGTAAATTCTCCTGTTTTAAGGTCTCTCGGGGAATGGCACCCGGCACAATTAGCTACTGAATTCGCCAAATATTCCCCATAAATTACTGAAACTTCTTGTTTGAGTGCTTTTTCAGGAGTAGCTGAAGGTTCTATTGGTTTGATCATGCTCGTAGCTAAAACTACCTTTCCAAGGAAATTATATTGAGTAGGCTCAATTTTCTTTGATACAGGAGGTTGAGATCTTAAAAAAGAAATGATGGCATTCAAGTCATACTCCGTCATATTTTCAAAAGGCATAAATGGAAAAATAACTCGCCCATCATGTCCAACCCCATAGCGCATCACCCGGGCGACTTCCTCATCTGTTAACGCTCCAATCCCTGTTTCTACGTCTGGAGTTAGGTTTCTGGCTCTAAAAATTCCCGGATCAATAATGATTTCTGATCCGCCAGCTAAGGCAACCAACTCTCCCCGACTCATCGCCTCATAATCCTTTGGATCAATATGGCAGGTAGCACAATGTGCTGGACCATAGACCAAGTATTGTCCTCTGGCTAGTACTGTCGAATCCGTACTGATCGATACCACGGGATAGGGAGCATCGTAAGTTTTATTCCAAGTGATGGATACAAAGGCGAAAGATCCAATTGCGATCAAAACGATGCCTGCGGCAAGAATCCCTAAGATTTTGAATAATTTTTTCATAGCTGTTTGGTAAAAATTTAAACTTTTAGGAAAGAATAAGTCACTTGAATACGAAGGATTCAAATGCTTTTTTTTTAAAAATGCAGAAATTAAAAATTTGTTGGAGTAGTCTAAATCAAGAATAATATAAGTACAATTTTTTAAAAATAATTGCACTATTATATGCTTATGAAATTAGTCACTTACTGAAATTCAAAGGATTACAAAAAAACAGCTCTGAAAAAATTCGTTCCAGAGCCTACTTATTTCAACTAAAAATCGATTGTAAATTTTTAAATCATCACCCTATTCCCGGTCTTTGCTGCTTCCAATATTGCCTCCACGATTCGAATATCCCGAAGACCTTCTTCGCCTGGTATTAGCATCGGTTTTTTACCCATGATCGCCAATGCATCCTGATCCATTTGATTGGCTTGTTGCCAAGGCACATCATATGGAAAGTTGATTTCGCCAAGCGGACTTATCCCTTTATTTCCAGAATAAGCAGAAAATGGGGCCATCGCAATCGTCCCTTTTTCACAATTGATATTCAAGAAATTGATCTGCTCCGCAAATGAGGTCTTGATAGTTGCGATTACATTTCCCGGAAATTCAAGCTCCGCTGTCACATTATCTGCTAATCCATTTTTATAAATCTCAGGTCGATCGGTCCAAGCTTTCGCGGAGCGTACCGCAATAGGCTCCATTCCAGTTCCTAAACGAGCTCCCTGAATCGAGTACACGCCCATATCGTAGATCACTCCTCCGCCCATCTCTGCTTTTTGCTTCCAATGATCGGTTCGATTATCCCGATAGCCCGCAGCACAATTCAAATTATGAACAACTCCCAAACTTTTTTCTTTCACTATTTTTTGAAAGGCCTGCGTATTTGGCTCATGCTGACAGCGATATCCGATTGAAAGGGAAACTCCTTCTTTTTTACAAGCATCGATCATGGTTTGGCATTCTTTGACTGTCATCGCCATAGGTTTTTCACACCAGACTTGTTTTCCTGTTTTAGCAGCTTTGACCACATACTCCATATGCATCGATGGTGGCAATACAATATAGATCACATCGATATCCGGATTATCCTTAATATCCTCGAAAGTTTTATAGTTGTACACATTGTCTTCGGGAATCTGATATTTAGCTTTCCAAATCCCTTCTTTCGCTGGTGTGCCCGTGACGATTCCTGCCAAATAACAGTGTTTCGTTTGCTGCAAAGCTGGGGCAAGCAGGTCTGTGCTATAATAGCCTAAGCCCACAAGAGCAACCCCAAGTTTTTCCTTTTTGAGAATTTGATTTCCAAAAAGAGTCAGAGGAGAAAGCAAACTTGCACCTGTAAAAAGGGTTAGAGATTTGATCGTTTCACGTCTAGAGATAGATTTCATGTGTTTTGATTAGGATAACCCTATTAAGATAGGGAATTTGAGTTTTATTGCCAATTACTTGGTTGGAAGCATTTCCTCTTCCTTCAGCAAGGGTATACCTTTTGAAAAACACTGGCATATATAGTTTCAGATAAAAAAATTATGCCCTGTTTTTTAGCTAAAAAAGCTAACTTAGAATTAATCAAACAATCCAAATCATGAAGAAAATCTTGCTATCACTTACCTTGATTATTGCTTTATCTAGTCTTGCAGAAGCTCAAACGAAACCCTATCTAAATCTAGTTGATGCCCAGCGGATCACTGCTGCTGCTACTGAAAAAGCCAAAGCCGAAGGTTGGAATGTAGTCATAGTCATTCTCGATGATGGCGGAAATCTAATTTCCCTACAGCGAATGGATGGCGTACAAGTTGGAAGTATAGAAGTGGCCCAAGCAAAAGCTAAGTCAGCGGTTTTTTTCAAGCGGCCTACCAAAATATTTGAAGATGCCATGAAAGCAGAAGGTGGAGCAAGAATCGCAACACTTCCAAATGCCGTAGGAGTCGAAGGAGGGCTTCCAATTTTTAAAGATGGGGTAATCGTAGGGGCGATAGGCGTCTCAGGGGTAACATCGGCTCAAGATGGAATTATCGCGGCAGCCGGAATTGATAAGTATTAAACCGCTGTTGCTGAATTAATTAAAGTCCTTAGGATAGAAGCTTAATTTGCCGATAGTCCTATTTTTAAGCATTTTATCAAAAAAATTAAACTTTCTCTTCGGTTATGGAGTCTATATTTATTAATCCAAATTAAAACACATCCTTAACCTATGAAAATCATTACCTCAATCCTTGTTCTCTTAGCAACGTCTTGGTCATTCATGACCTTCGCTCCGCCTGTTACAGTCAACAAAGCCGAAAGTTCTGTTACTTGGCATGCTACCAAAGTAACAGGTGCTCATTTCGGAAATGTCCCGATTTCAGATGCCAAACTTGACTATGCCAATGGCAAAATTACTGGCGGTTCATTTGAAATGGAAATGACTAACTTAACTGTTGATGATCTTACCGATGCTGGTTCCAACGAAAAACTTACCGGTCACCTAAAATCAGATGATTTCTTCTCTGTAGCTAAATTCCCTAAGGCGATGATGAAAATCACCAACGTAAAATCTTCAGATGGAAAAACCTATGAACTTACTGCCGATTTAACAATCAAAGGAGTAACTGCTCCAGTGACATTCCCTGCAACTCTATCCATGGTAGATGGCAAAATGGTAACTACTGCAGAAATAAAGTTTGATCGAACCAAATACGATATCAAATATCGCTCAGGCAACTATTTTGAAGATTTGGCTGACAAACTTATCTACGATGAAGTGAAACTTGATATTAAATTGGTTGCTACTCTTTGAGTTTAAAAAAGAATCAAAATAAGAAGGCTGAGAATTGATTTTCTCAGCCTTTTTTGATTTTTAGATATCCCAATGATCAAAAACAACCCTTCCCGGCTTTGTGTTTTCCAGAGAATTCAGCAAAAGCATTGCTATTTGCTTTCTAGATTTTTTTGGAAGCGGAAAAGAATGGGAAGTGACAAGAGATCGCTATCAAAAATCTGCGCAAGGATTCGATTGGATATATAACTAAAAGAGATTAAGTTTAGCTTATTGAAAAATATCCACCATTATAGGGGATAGCGAAACGTTAGCAACAATTCGAAATAATGAAGATAACAGTCAATTCCAGACAGAAGTAATGGTGACTCCTTAGTCCTTTTCTATAATAAAAACATCGAGTGGTAAAAGCACTACTTCACAAACGTATACCCAATTCGAAATACCCTTTTTCTACCCACAATTTCTTTTTATCATTTAATCCCTAGAATGATTCATTAATCATTCCCAACAAAATTGGCCCTTCCAAAAAATCGTCGATTC
>CAWUWQ010000027.1:0-14717 GCA_963926065.1 uncultured Algoriphagus sp. | reverse complement strand
CATGTGGATATGGATGCATTCTATGCTTCGGTGGAGCAACTCGACCATCCAGAATGGCGCGGTAAACCGCTGGCTGTAGGAGGAAATGAAGTTCGGGGCGTTATCGCAGCAGCGAGCTATGAAGCCCGAAAGTATGGCGTTTACTCCGCAATGTCTTCAGTCTTAGCCGTGAAAAAATGCCCAAATTTAATTTTTGCTAAACCACGATTTGATCGCTACAAAGAAATCAGTAACCAGATTAGAGAGATTTTCTATGAGTACACTGATTTGGTGGAGCCACTTTCATTAGATGAGGCTTTCTTGGATGTAAGCGAAAATAAAGTTGGTTTAAAGTCTGCTATTTTGATTGCCGAGCAAATCAGAGCAAAGATTAAAGAGAAAACAGGACTGAACGCCTCCGCAGGAGTTTCCTATAATAAATTTCTAGCAAAAACAGCTTCGGATCTAAATAAGCCAAATGGACAGGCTGTTATCTTACCTAAAGATGCAGAGGCTTTTCTGGAAAAATTACCGATCGGAAAATTTTTTGGAATCGGAAAAGTAACCGGAGAAAAGATGAAAGGTCTTGGAATACACAATGGGTCGGATCTGAAACAGTTTTCCCTACAATTTCTGATCAAAAAATTTGGGAAGTCAGGCCTCCACTATTTCAATATCGTACGTGGAATTCATCTATCTGAAGTCCAACCTCATCGAGTCAGAAAGTCAATCAGTGCAGAAAACACCTTTGAGCAGGACCTATCAACTTTGGATGAGCTCAAGAAAGGACTCGCTCCAATACTAGAAGAATTGATCAGACGACTGCAACGAAGTGGAATAAAAGGGCGAACCGTGACTTTAAAAATTAAATTTTCGGATTTTACTCAACAAACACGAAGTCGAACTTCAGAGCAATACCTTGAATTCTCGGCTATTCAAAAAATAGCGCATGATCTCTTGGAACAAGATTATTTCCCTTTACCAATTCGACTTATCGGAATCGGGCTTGGAAATCTCAATACGGTAGAAGAGCAGGAGTTTTTTGGGGAGCAACTCGAAATACCTTTCAAGGAATAGTCTTAGTTAACATCTTTTATAGGATTTTGGCTGGTTCCAGCTTGAAATAAACTCCAATACTTCTGCCATTTTGTCCGAATTTTCTTAATTTCGCAATCCAATACAAAAATTATAAATGGAGAATTTGATCCAAGACATTGATATACTTCCTGTTGAAGATGCATCAGCATCTGATTTCAAAACTACACAAACAGAATCAACCGGTAAATCCAAAAAGCTTTATATCGAAAGCTACGGCTGTGCCATGAATTTTTCAGATTCTGAGATAGTAGCCTCTATCATGAAAGATAATGGCTTTGACACTACTTCGGATTTCTATGAAGCGGATGTCATATTTTTAAATACTTGCTCAATTCGTGAAAAGGCTGAGCTCACAGTCCGAAAGCGACTGACTGTATTCAATAAAGCAAAACGTAAGCGCCCAGAAATAACTATTGGTGTGTTGGGTTGCATGGCAGAGCGGTTGAAAGAAAAGCTTCTTGAGGAGGAAAAAGCGGTAGATCTAGTCGTGGGTCCAGATGCCTACCGAGATCTACCAAACCTAATCAATATAGCAGAAGATGGCCAAAAAGCAGTTAATACGTTCCTTTCCAGGGAGGAAACTTATGCAGATATCGCCCCTGTTCGGCTAAACTCAAATGGTGTATCCGCATTTATATCGATCATGCGTGGCTGTGACAATATGTGTTCCTTCTGCGTCGTACCATTTACTCGAGGTAGAGAGCGGAGTCGAGATCCTTTTTCTATCGTTAAGGAAGCGCAGGAATTAGTTGATCTTGGCTACAAAGAAGTCACACTTTTGGGTCAAAATGTAGATAGCTACAAATGGTCACCAGAGGAAAACAACAAAGCAAGATTGAATAAAAAAGAAGATGAGGCTGTTGAAGTGGTCAATTTTGCCAATTTATTGGAATTGGTTGCACAAGTAAGCCCTGTGCTTCGCGTTCGCTTTTCCACTTCTCATCCAAAAGACATCACAGATGATGTACTTCATACGATCAAGAAATATGAGAACATCTGCAAAAGCATCCACTTACCTGTTCAAAGTGGGAATTCGAGAGTTCTTGAGCTGATGAACAGAACCTATGACCGAGACTGGTACCTCGAGCGAGTAGCTAAAATCAGAGAAATTCTAGGGGAGGAATGTGGAATCTCCTCAGATATGATTACTGGATTCTGCTCAGAAACAGAGTCAGAACACCAAGACACCTTAACCTTGATGGACCTGGTGAAGTATGATTTCTCCTATATGTTCTATTATTCAGAGCGACCAGGAACCTTGGCAGCAAAAAAATATGCCGATGATATTCCATTGGAAGTGAAAAAAAGAAGGCTTGCTGAAGTGATCTCCAAACAAAGCGAAATTGCTTTTGAAAGGAATAAACTCGACTTAGGAAAAGAGCAAGTGATTCTTTTAGAAGGAACTTCAAAAAAATCCCAAGAGGAATTGAAAGGAAGAAACTCTGCGAATAAAGTCGTCATCGTGCCAAGTGGGAATTACAGCAAAGGAGATTACCTAAAAGTAAAGATCACCAACTGCACTCCTGCCACGCTATTCGGAGAGGTCTTAGAAGTAAATCCAGCCCAGCGATGAATTCTGCTTCAGAAATCCAAAGTGTCAAACAACGATTTGGGATCATAGGAAATAGCCCCCTATTGAGTCATGCGATTCAAGTCGCAATGCAAGCATCTCCTACCGACATGACCGTGCTGATCACAGGAGAAAGCGGATCAGGAAAAGAAAGTTTTTCGAAGATCATACATTCTATGAGCCTTAGAAAACATGGAAAATTCATCGCAATCAACTGTGGAGCAATTCCTGAAGGAACAATAGACTCCGAGCTTTTCGGCCATGAAAAAGGTTCTTTTACAGGAGCACATGAAGCCAGAAAAGGATATTTTGAAGTTACGGATGGCGGCTCTATCTTTTTAGATGAAATCGGCGAACTGCCTCTTGGCACACAAGCTCGTCTATTAAGAGTATTGGAGAATGGCGAATTTATAAAAGTAGGATCTTCAAAAGTCCTTAAGACAAACGTACGTGTAATTACTGCGACGAATGTCAACTTGCTCAAAGCTGTCGAAAAAGGAAGGTTCCGAGAGGATCTCTACTACCGCTTAAATACCGTTCCTATTTTCGTTCCACCACTTCGTGATCGAGGAGAAGATGTAGTCCTTCTATTTAGGAAATTCACTTCTGATTTTTCAGAAAAATACCATGTTAAGCCTATTATGCTGGATAGAGAAGCGCAAATGCTTTTAATGCGCTATTCTTTTCCTGGAAATATTAGACAACTTAAAAATCTTGCCGAACAAATCTCTCTTTTGGAAGAGAATAGAGAAGTGGACTCTCAGACCTTATCCAAATATTTACCCCGAGAGCAAAGCCAACTTCCTATGACGCTTCAGACTATGGCGGGTGGGAAAGAAAGCTCAGACTATTCGGAGCGGGATCTTCTTTATAAAGTGCTTTTTGACATGAAGCGGGATATGAATGAGCTCAAAAAACTGGTTCTGGATAGCTATAAAGCAAATGGGCTCAATACCTCCATTATGCAGAAGCATCAAAGCCTTTTCGAGGATATGGAGACTTCATTTGCGACAAAAGAAACCCCAGAGCCTTCGAGCAATTACTCTGTTCCTCTCGTTTTGGACCCTCAGAAAAATAACTCCGGAAACTCCGAAGACTATCAAGAAGATGTCATCGAGGATATCCTCCATGAGGAGGATGACAATTCACTTTCTCTTGAGAAAAAGGAAAAGGAAATGATCTTAAGAGCACTTCGAAAACATAATAATAAGCGGAAATATGCAGCCAGTGATCTAGGAATCAGCGAACGTACACTCTATCGGAAAATCAAGCAATATGAAATTGACCAATAAACTTCTGATTCCCATTCTTGGATTGGTCTTCTTGTTATTTCAAAGCTGTTCTATCAAGTATAGCTTCACCGGAACTAATATCAATTACGAATTGGTCAAGACCTTTTCGGTAGATAATTTCTTTAATGATTCTGGAGGAGGCCCTGCCAATATGGAGCAACGATTTACGGAAACGATAAAAGAATATTATCAGCGAAACACCTCGCTTGAGCTAGTTCGATCAAACGGAGATCTGCAATTTATGGGAGCAATAAATCGCTACACGCTAACACCTCAGGCGGTTGTTTCAAGCAATGACCCAAATCTCCCTGATCGTGCCGGTCAGATGCGCCTTACCATAGGTGTAGAAGTCGAGTACATCAACTTGACTAATGAAGAGGAAAATCTGAAACAGACGTTCTCCTTCTTTCAAGATTATGATCCAAGAACCACCACTTTGCTAGATGTAGAGAACCAATTGGTGGAAGAGATTTTTGAAAATATCATACAGGATATCTTTACAGCTACCGTGGCTAATTGGTAAATTGTTATCTTCCTCACTAAAATAAGACTAAGTGAACGCATCCCAATTTCTTGAACTCATTCAACACGTAGACTTTTTAGATAAAAACGAAGTCCTACAATTAAAGAAAATTCAAGGCAATTTCCCTTATTTTCAGATTTCTCACGTATTGGCCGCTCGTTATGAATATCTAAAAAACAGCAATGCGAATACTCCATCTTTGGTCCAAGCCGCAGTAACTAGCCCAGATCGAATTTGGCTCAAGAATTTTATTGAAAAATCGGTATCCGATCAAGCTAGCAATTCAAAAAAGCCCTTAGGAGAAGATTTATTGCCAGAATCTAAAGCGAAAGAGCCAAGTATGGCTGAGCAAACACAAAAGCTCAAAAAGCTTGATGAAGGTTTAAAAGGGATTTCTCAAGAAACAGATGAAAAGATTTCTGTACCTGAAGCAAAACCTAGGGTAAGACGTAAAAGCCCTCCAGATGATTTAATAGAAACAATCAAGCGGAAAGAGAAGAAGGAGATTTTAGACGAAAAGAAGAAAGAACAGATCGATTTAATCAAGGCTTTCAGCAAAAAATCGATCAAACTAGCCACCATTAAAGAAATAGAAGCAAATAAAAATACTGAGAATCTGGCGGCAGAAAGCACAAAAATCTCCGATAAGCTAATTTCCGAGTCTTTTGCCAAAATTTTGGCCAATCAGGGCAAATCGAAAATGGCGAAAGAAATTTATCAGAAATTGATATTGAAGTTTCCGGATAAAAGGGCTTACTTTGCGGACCTAATTGAAAAACTGAAAGATTAACACCTAATTATATGTTTACCCTATTAATCACGATCACTCTAATTCTAGCCGTCTTGTTGATCCTAGTGATCCTCGGTCAAAATTCTAAAGGAGGAGCTGGAGCTGCTTTCGGAGGTAGTGCTTCCCAAATCATGGGCGTCACTCGTACTGGGAATGTATTAGAAAAAGCAACTTGGGTTCTGGCGATTTCCATCCTAGTTCTTTGCCTAGCGACATCGGCATTTTACACTGACCCTCAATCCAATCAATTCTCTTCTCCAAACATCGAAAATGCGAAGCAGCAAGTCGTTGCGCCTGCATTTGGTGAGACTGAAAGTCTTCTGCCTGCAACTACTGAAGAGACTCCTGCTGATACGACTGGAGGAAATTAAAAACGATTTATCTCAAAATATATGAAGCCTGCCCTTTTTGAGCAGGCTTTTTTATTTAACTTATGCTCCAGCTAAGTTTTTAATCTTAGTGGACAGTTTCAACCGAAATAATATTTTTAGACTATAATCCTCATTCTGACTATGGATAAAAAACCAATTCTTCTCGAAGACTTGAACTTTGAGCAATGGCCAAATTTGATTCTATGGGCCGTGCCAATCATGTTTTCACTCGTCTTTATCGAATGGGGAATAAGTTGGTATCAAAAAAAAGATACCTACGATACAAAAGACTTCTTCGCTGCCTCTACCATAGGTCTGGTCAATGCAGGTATCAGTGCGCTAATTAAAGTAGCTGTTTTCGGATCGGCCTTATTCTTTTACAATATTTCTCCATTTACCATACCGTCGACTTGGTGGTCATTCATTTTTTGTTTTATCGCGGTGGATTTTGCTAGATATTGGGCACATCGAATCGCACATGAACAGCGGTTTTGGTGGGCGACACATATTACACATCACAATTCCTCCAAATACAATTTGTCGGTATCATTTCGATTAAGCTGGACACAACACATCAAAGTCATCTTTTTCTTCCCAGTCATGTTTATGGGGTTCAATCCATTTGTATTTTTCATCTGCCATCAAGTAGCTGTTTTGTATCAATTCTGGATTCATACCGAATACATAAAAAAATTACCGAAACCAATTGAGTTTTTCTTCACTACACCGTCTCATCACCGAGTTCACCATGGTAGTGATGCCCACTACTTGGATAAAAATTACGGTTCTACTTTTATCATTTGGGATCGGATTTTTGGCACGTTTATGCCAGAGGGTGAGCGTCCAACATATGGAATTACTAAACCGGTGACCTCTTACAATCCGGTTTATCTAGTCTTTCACGAATGGGCTGATATTGTCAAAGATTTGAGACAAGCAACTAGTTTTAACGAGGGCTGGAGGATATTATTTGGTAAACCAGGTGATAATGTAATCGCCAATCGAAAAAAGTCAACAAACATATCAAACCAAAGAGTTGACTCCAAGCTAAAACCTCAAGAAGTGAACTCCTAGCCTTAATCAGTAACTATTTTCAAAAGTAATCGCTTGCCGATTGGGAGCAGCGTCTCCTCTATAGGAAAAGCTTGTTTGCTATGCAGTCTAAATGTGGCTGGATTAGGCAATTCCTTAATTTCTTTTACCAGTTCCAGTTTGATTTTCTCGAGAGTAGTGACCAGAGTTCTTCTGAATTTCCCGATCATCCAAAAAGACATGCTTCGCAACTTCTCCCCTGCATATTGAATTAAATTTGACTTGTATCGAAAGACATGAATGTCTGATGATCGTTCTTGGGAAAGCAAAACATATCCTTCCCGATTATAAATTGGAATGATTCCGACGGGATCAAATTCGAGCTGGTCCTCCACAAAATCATAAATCGATTTCCCTTGTTCGATTTGGAAAGCAAATTTCGAAAGTGCGAACTCGGTGATTTTATTGACCTCTTCCATGACCTCCCCTGGTCTTATTACGCTAGAATAAGTAAGCTTTGCCTGCTGAAGATCTATCGATTCTAAGTTTTTTGGGAAAAGGTTGCTCAATTCCAATTTCCCTAATTGCAGTTCATTTAACGTTTGAAGATGGTCGATCAGGCCTGTAAGTGCCGGGTAAATCTTCACATCTTTAAATTGGCTGCTTGTTTCTTTCAGATATGCTAAGAGCTGGTACTTCTTATATTCAAAATCAATAAGACCCTCAGTCATCCAATTTTCAGGAAGTGTTACCATAAATATAGCTTCGCTAAAATTTACATATTTCTGACATTATTTACGACAGCTATGGAAAATATGGCAGAAGGATCAGGAAATTTAAAGCTCATTTTTTTCAATTAGACAGCTATTGTACGTCGATTTGTCAGCCTTTTTTAATTTTTGGCGAATGGCATAAGAACTGCTATGTGGAGTATACATTTTAATCTAAACTTTAAACAAATTCATATTATGTCAAACGTAAAAATCAAACCTCTAGCAGACAGAGTTTTGGTACAACCTGCCGAAGCAGAAGTGAAGACTGCTTCTGGACTTTATATTCCTGACTCTGCTAAAGAAAAGCCACAGAAAGGAACAGTGATCGCTGTAGGTAATGGCAAAAAAGATGAGCCCATGACTGTTAAAGTTGGGGATACTGTGCTTTACGGAAAATATTCCGGTACAGAATTAAGTGTCGAAGGAAGCGAATACCTCATCATGAGAGAAGCTGATATCTTCGCGATACTTTAATTACTTAACTAAAAAAATAACCAAAAAATTAATAAAAATGGCTAAAGAACTATTTTTCGACACAGACGCAAGAGACCGATTAAAAAGAGGTGTAGACGCACTTGCAGATGCAGTAAAAGTGACATTAGGCCCTAAGGGAAGAAATGTCATTATTGACAAAAAATTCGGTGCTCCTACGATCACAAAAGATGGTGTTTCGGTAGCGAAAGAAATTGAATTGTCTGAGCCTATTGAAAATATGGGTGCTCAGTTAGTAAAAGAAGTAGCATCAAAAACTGCCGATAACGCAGGTGACGGTACTACTACGGCTACTGTACTAGCACAATCAATTTTCAATGTAGGCATCAAAAACGTTGCAGCTGGAGCTAACCCAATGGACTTGAAAAGAGGCATTGACAAAGCAGTAGCAGCTGTGGTGGCTAGATTGAAAGAAAACTCTAAAGGGATTTCTACTTCAAAAGAAATCGCTCAAGTAGCAACAGTATCTGCAAACAACGATGAGGAAATCGGTAAAATGATTTCTGATGCGATGGATAAAGTAGGTAAAGATGGTGTAATCACTGTAGAAGAAGCAAAAGGAACTGAAACTGAGGTAAAAACTGTAGAAGGTATGCAGTTTGACAGAGGATACCTTTCTCCTTATTTCGTGACCAATACTGAGAAGATGGAGGTAGAACTTGAGCAGCCTTATATATTGATATACGATAAGAAGATTTCTTCAATGAAAGAATTGCTTCCTATACTTGAGCCTATTGCTCAGACGGGTAAGCCACTTTTGATCATTTCTGAAGATGTAGATGGTGAAGCACTTGCTACACTTGTAGTGAATAAGATCAGAGGGGCTCTCAAAGTAGCAGCTGTAAAAGCGCCTGGTTTTGGTGATCGAAGAAAAGCAATGTTGGAAGACATCGCAATTTTAACAGGTGGTACTGTGATCTCTGAAGAAAGAGGCTTCAAATTGGAAAATGCTACGACTGACATGTTGGGAAGAGCTGATAAAATCAACATTGATAAGGACAATTCTATAATCGTTAATGGTGCTGGTGATGCTGGCGCTATCAAAGGACGAATAGCTGAAATCAAAGCTCAGATAGATAAAACAACTTCTGACTACGATAGAGAGAAGCTTCAGGAAAGACTTGCTAAACTTTCTGGTGGAGTTGCTATCCTATACATCGGTGCTGCAACTGAAGTAGAGATGAAAGAGAAAAAAGACCGAGTAGATGATGCTTTGCATGCTACAAGAGCAGCTGTGCAAGAAGGTGTTGTTGTTGGCGGTGGTGTAGCTTTTGTTAGAGCTGCAGAAGCCCTAAACGACCTGAAAGGTCTTAATGAAGATGAGGATACTGGTATCAACATTATAAGACAAGCAATCGAGTCTCCTTTGAGAACTATTGTATCAAATGCCGGTGGCGAGCCATCTGTAGTGATCAATAAAATCAAAGAGAACAAAGGGAATTACGGTTACAATGCGCGAACAGATGTTTACGAAGATCTTTTCAAAGCTGGTGTAATTGATCCTACTAAAGTTACTCGTCTTGCTTTGGAGAATGCTGCTTCAATTGCCGCATTACTTCTAACTACAGAATGTGTAGTAGCTGACAAGAAAGAAGATTCCGCAGGAATGCCTCCAATGGGCGGTGGCGGAATGGGTGGAATGATGTAATTCTACACAAAGCTAATAATCAAAGAGATCCTAAAAAGGATCTCTTTTTTTTTGAGATAAAAAAAATCAACTGTTTAATTCATTAATAAAAGGTTTTTCCTTTTTCTAGCAAGCGGATTAATTGTATTTTAGCAAAGATTTTAAAAAGTCTTTTTCTTTAAACCAATTAATGGCTCATTACAGTGCGATTTTTCTAGTAGATGATGACCCCATCAATAATTTGATCAATAGGAGATTATTGGGAAAGGTAGACATTTCAAAAAATATCTTAGAATTTCAGGATGGTGAAGATGCTTTGGCAGAAATCGAGCTATTATCTAAGGACGATGGAATCCTAATTCTTCTGGATATCAATATGCCAGTGATGAATGGGTGGGAGTTTTTGGAAAAGTATTTAACATTCTTTCCTTTCAGAAAAGACAGAATAGTAATATTATCTAGCTCAATAGATTTTTTTGATCGCCAGAAGGCTAAAGAGTTTGAAATAGTTTGTGCTTTCCTAGAAAAACCGTTAACGTTAGATAAAATCCAAGAAATCGAAAATCAATGAATTATTTAGTTTTCAATCCTTCACCGGTGAGCTGATTCAAAAATATATTCAATTCGCTCAATTCAAAAATCCAAATTAACCAACTTTACCTGGTAATATTTACATTAGAGATGTAACCATAAATAATGGAGTTTTAAACCTGACAAGTGTTACTTTGACAGTAACTCGTAAAGCAACGATTTCAGGAAGCCCTATTTCTAATGGAACATTGAATGTCATAAATTATAATTCCCTTCAAAACACTACTTTCAACGGGACCATTCCCCTTATCAAAGCAGATTCAAATAATGATGATACTTCTGGTGGGAATATATATAATGGGCAAACTACAATCAGGAATAATGATAATAGCCAATGGAGACATGGCTATACAAATGGAGACATTTTTAATTCAATAGTTATTTTTATAAAAGAATCTAGCGGAGATTTTCAAATTGTTTATACTTTATCAGAAATATTTAATGATCAGTTCAATACCCATAATTTGAATCCAAATAATCCTTTAAGTTTTGGATTAAGCACAGGAATTACCTTGACTCAGGACGAAGGATTATCGGAGATTTATAATATATATCCTAATCCTACCGAAGCGGATTTACCCTTCAAGGAGAAAACGTGAATTTGGAGGGGACCGTATTAGAAATCTATAACCTAAATGGAAGATTGGTTTTAAAAAGCTCCGAAATGGGAAATAAAAAACAGAAGTTTGACTTATCATCGATGCCAAAAGGCATTTACGTAGTAAAGTTGTTTTCGCTCGAAAGCTTAGTGACAAAAAAACTCATCATTCATTAATTTCGAATAACGGGATTCAAACGATCCCAAATCTCCCGAATCAATAAAAATGGAGCTGGAAGATTATCAGAGGAACCACCCATTCGGATAATCACCAATCCTTCAGAAGGGACGACCATCAAAAACTGCCCATTCTTACCCGTTGCTTGATACATATCAGCTGGAGCTTGAGGAATCAACATTCCGGGGAAAACGGATTGGCTCTCTGGAAGCATATACGAAGATTTCCCATTAAGCCACGTCAGGTAACCGTAGGCTCGATTGATGTCGGTCGAGCTTTCAGAAAGCTCATCAAAATATTTGGTGGACCATATTTTTTCGCCATTCCAGTTTCCTTTTGCTTGGAGAAGCAGCCCGAATCGGGCGAAGGATCTTGCATCGCTAAAAAACACGCTATTGAATCCCGATTTTTGCCAAAAACCTTTCATCCCAATCTTTTCCCCGAGGGCATCTTCAAAATAAGATTGATAACTTTTATTTGCAGCCTTAGCCACCACTTGTTCCAATAAGGTATAAGATGCATTATGATAGCTCCAACGCTCTCCTGCCTTAGTCAAATAGGTAAGGCTTGAAGGGTTTGTGTTGTCCAAATCAGCATTTTGATCGTTCAAGCCTGTCGTCATGGTGAGTTGGTGGATCAGTTTGATCTTCCGCTCTTGAACCGAGCTCAGGGAAGTCCAACCTTCTCCTATGTAATCCTGAGTTCGATCCGAAATATTCAATAATCGATTCTCCTGAGCAATCCCAACCAGCGAAGCCGTTAATGTTTTTCCAGCTGAAGCCCAATACCAAAAAGAATCCTGATCCATCACTCCTAGCCCAGTCAACTTATCTCCCCAATATTCCTCTACGACAATTTTTCCATCTTTTAAAATTATGAATGCTCGAGTATCCTGGGTAGGAAGCCAAGCTAATAATTCCGCGAGTTTCACTCCATCCCAGCCTAATTCACTGGCTGTTTGGCTTTCCCAAATACTTGATTCATTTGGGGGGAAATACAAAATCGGAGAATTAATTCTTTGAGCTTCTGCGCAAGAAAAGATTAAAAAAGCCCAACTAAATATGCCTAGAATTCTAAATTTTTGAATACTGTTTCTATCTGAGACTATTTGTTCAGGGATTTTCATATTACTTTCTAAGGGTATCTTGGATAAAATCTTTCAAATCTTCACGAAATAGTTTTGCAGAAGGAAGGTCTGTATACATCATATGTCCAGCCTCATAATAGGTCATAATGATCCGATCACTGGCAGACTTGGGGATATTCAAATGAGCGATGGAGTGCTCCACTCCGTAAAATACCGTAGCCAAATCATAGTACCCATTCATGATCAGAATCTTTACATTAGGGTCTTTGGACAGTGCATTTTCCATATCAGGTAAAGTAGTCACAGAAGCATCAGCTCCCCAGGAATCAGTCCCTTTATGCTTCCAGTCCCATTTGAACCCTTCTTTGGAATAAGCTGAAGTTGAATAATTCAAATCCTTACTAACATTCAAATCTCCATGAAAATAATCTAGAAAACCCATAGTATAAGCAGGTGAAATGGCATCACTTTGAGGATCAGTAAAGGAATCCATTGACATCGGATCTTTGTTAATTCCAGAATATCTCGAGTCGAGTCGTCCCACCGTTTTCCCCTCTTTTCGAAGTAATTCTTGAAAATACTCTCCCGCCATCAATTTCAAGTCAGCTCTTTCCCATATTTCGGAAGAGACCCCAGTATATTCTTGAAGTTTACCTGCAATTCGAGAACGCTCAGCTATCGTGAGCGTATTACCCTTGAAAAGTGCAGGCATATATTCATTCTCCGTAAACTCACGAACTTCCTGGACAAAAGATGATAGATCTTCTCCCTTATTTGCGACTTTATTATAATACCAAGCTGTTGCAGCCATCGTAGGCAAATAGACTACGTAAGACATGTCTTCATTTGGCGCAAAGAATAAAGTCCGAAGATCAAATACGGCAGATACCATGATCACTCCATTCAATCCGTAGCCATTTTCTAACAAATAATTCATCACACCGGCGTTTCTGAAGGTTCCGTAGCTTTCACCAAGGATATATTTAGGAGAATTAAGGCGGTTATGTTCCTTTAAAAACTGCATAATAAACAAGCTCACGCTACGAATATCCTGGTCTACTCCCCAGAAATCTTTACCCGTTGACTCTCCTATTGGAATGCTGAGCCCAGTTCCCACTGGATCCATCATGACCACATCTGCTACATCCAAAATTGAGAATTCATTATTCACCAATTCATAAGGTGCAGGTTGATTGTAGTTAGGATCATCCACTACGATTCGCTTTGGACCCATGATTCCCATATGAAGCCAGTAAGAGGAAGACCCAGGACCGCCATTGTAAGCAAAGATTATCGGTCGGTTTTTCTCGGGATTTTCTTTGAAATAGGCAGTAAATCCAAACAAGGCAATCGGCTTATTATTCTCGTCTTTCAACTCCATGGTTCCTGCTTTTGCATTCAGATTGATTGTTTTTCCATCAATGGTTACTGAATGTTTGGACTCAAAGACTTGGGCTTTGGGATCCGCCTCTTTAATAGCAGCTTCATTTTGCCGCGCAAAGCTTAAATTGATCGTAAGGAAAGCGACAATCAAAAATTTGAATTTCATACTAGATTAGGTTTAGAAATAAGAAAAGGGTTTAAATTGAAGAGTAGTCAAGAACTCACATTCTCTCTATTTTTTAAATATTTCACCTTCTTTCATAACAAAAACAATATTTTTCATCACCGAAATATCTATCAAAGGATCTCCGCTTACCGCCACGATATCGGCAATTTTTCCCGATTCAATCTGACCGAGTTTGTCTTCGATCCCCATAAATACAGCGTTATTATAAGTCGCAGATTGCAATACTTCTGTATTAGGCATACCTGCCTCACTCATGTAGACAAATTCCCTATAATTATCCCCGTGCGGATAAACTCCTGCATCGGTCCCAAAAGCAATCTTCACTCCACTTTTGTATGCCTTTGCGAAGGTGTCTTGAATTTGGGCTCCGATTCTTCTTGCCTTCTCCGCTACCACTTCAGGATAATAACCCGGCACTTCGGCCAGCTGAGCCGCAGTCATTCCGGCGGTAATCGTCGGCACCAGATAAGTCCCTTTTTCTTTCATCAGCTTCATAGTGGCCTCACTCATTAAGGTCCCATGTTCGATAGAATGAACTCCTGCCAATACAGCACGCTGCATTCCTTCGTCACCATGAGCATGTGCTGCAACATGCATCCCGAAATCCTTAGCCGTCTGAACTACCGCATCCAATTCATCCTGCTGGAATTGCGGAGCTGATCCATCACGAGCCACCGACAGTACGCCACCTGTTGCGGTCACTTTGATCACATCCGATCCATATTTTACTGCCTGACGAACCGCCTTTCTGGCCTCGAAGGGACCATTTATTACTCCTTGATCAGGACCTGGATCACCCATCAAATCCCGTCGAACTCCATTGGTAGGGTCGGCATGACCACCAGTGGGAGCAATTGATTTTCCTGCAGTATAAATCCGAGGTCCCACCACTCTCCCTGCTGCAATTGCATTTCTCAAGGCGATATTCACTCCTGATCCACCTAGATCCCTAACTGTAGTGAATCCTGCCATCAGTGTTTTTTCAGCAAAAGCCAACGACTTGAACGCAACATCTGCTTCATTATCTCTGAATCCATCTACATAGCGAGTCGGACTAGTTTCCCCCTCAATGTGAACGTGCATATCCATCAAGCCTGGCATTACAGTTGAATTTTTGAGGTCGATGGATTCGTCGTTTACTCCTGG
>CAWUWQ010000026.1:0-15458 GCA_963926065.1 uncultured Algoriphagus sp. | reverse complement strand
CCAAGGCTTTTTGATTACCATCCTCTGGCAATTCCAGCTCCATATAATCATTCGAATATTGATTCGGATGAAGTGTTGTATTATGCTGAGGGGGAATTTATGAGTCGAAAGGGAATCGACAGGGGTTCATTCACGATTCACATGGGCGGTTTGCCACATGGTCCTCACCCGGGAACGGTGGAAAAATCCATTGGAGCTAAAGAGACAAATGAATATGCAGTGATGCTTGATACCTTCAAATCCTTAGAAATCACGACTGATGCATTGGATTTTGTGGATAAAAATTATCCTATGAGCTGGACTGAATAATTGCTTCAAGCGTAAAAAAAAAGCCTAGAATTGAGAAAATTCTAGGCTTTTTTATGATTGAGTGTTTTTGATTAGTTTGTTATTTCGTGTATCGGTTGACCTGTGGCTCCATTAGGAAGTCTTATGCCAAGCATCATGGACAAAGTCGGTGCAATATCCGTGATTGTTGTATATCGAGTGCTTGAACCGGCTTTGACATTCCATCCATAAAATAGGATCGGCACGTGAGTGTCATAAGTAAATCCTGTGCCATGAGAAGTTCCTCTTGCTCCTCCAGTCAACCAACCTGGCTCAAGAATCAAGAGTAGGTTGCCGGAAGATTTGAAGTTATAACCATTTTGCAAAAATGAGGCTCGTCCAGAGCTGAATTCCGTGTTTCTCATTGCCGTGGCAGTGTAGACTTCTTTTATACCTCTAAATCGCAGTAAGAAAATAGCCAGCTCATCTTCGATATCGTCTAGATCCAGATTTTTAGCTCTGATTTGTTTTTCATTTAAGAAGACTTGCTCATTGGAAATATTCAAAATCCAATCTCCCTCACCGAAACGTGCGGACATGTAACCTTTGAGTTGTGCTGTGATGTAGGAAACACTTAGGTTGCCGGCAGGAATATTTTCAGCTTGCATATGTGTAGCAACCTCAGCCACGCCATGATCAGCAGTCAAGAAAATCAGGTATTGATCTTTACCATAAGTTTTATCTAAGTAATTCAATAGTTTTTCCATCTCCTTGTCTAGCCGGAGGTAATTGTCTTCCAATTCTATAGAAGAAGGGCCAAATCGGTGTCCGATATAATCTGGTGAAGAAAAACTTACTGCCAGAAAGTCTGTATCACTTCCTTTCCCTAAATTTTCACCTTCTAAAGCTGCAATAGCAAAATCAAGTGTCAGCGTATTTCCAAATGGCGTAGGAGCAATTAATCCCGGGCCTCCATTTTTTTCTTTTAGCTCTGCAAGGTTATAAGGAAATGTAGGGCTGTCTTTGCCAATAAAGGGAGACTCGTAGGGATTGTCATCCGCAATACTTTGTACATAAGTATCTATTGGGTAAAGTGTTTCCCAAGTCTGATTTAAATACTCGTCAACCAATTTTCTGGCATTGAAATCTTGAACCCATTTTGGTAGAGTCTCATAGTAGTAGGTAGAGGTCATAAACTCTCCATTTTCGCTATCAAACCAATACGCATCACCCAAATGACCAGCAGGCAAACTTGCGCCACGATCTTTGATAGCGATGCCGACTACTTTCGAACGTTTGTTCGTCGCAAGTCGAAGCTCATCTGTGATGGTAGTCGTCAATAGGTTTCTAGGGCTGATTTGACCATTTCCAAGCGTACCGCCCACGTTATTTACAGTGGAGTCGCCGGCACAATACATTGACTGGCCATTACTTTTGACATACCAGCTATTGCCGATGATCCCATGAGTGGCTGGCGTGGTTCCTGTATAAACTGAAGCATGTCCTGGACCAGTATAAGTTGGGACATAATTATAGTGTCCGTTCTTCATCATAAAGCCACCTTTCATCAATCGCTTAAACCCGCCTTCCACATAGCGATCAGCGTATTTATTGAGGTAATCCTGACGCATTTGATCTACGACGATTCCTACGATTAGCTTTGGCTTTACTGTACTTGTTTGCGCATAAACTTGCCCCAGACCTAAGGTCAAAAGCAAGGCGATTCCCAAAATTCTCTTCATTTTCTATTTTTTTTAATAATCAAATATAAGGATATGACCTGATCTGGTTTTAAGACTTTGTTAAATGGACAAAAGATAAGACATTAAGGATTATTTAATTTCCCATAAAAATGAAAAAATTCATAATTGCAGTTGGTATTTTGTTAGTCTCATTTTCTGGATTTTCGCAATCTTTTTTTGAAGATGGGCTAGATTCCAATTGGCATAAGGGGAGAAGGAACGAACTCCGAAAACTCATGCCGGATAATTCGGTTTCAGTTTTCTTCAATAATCCGGTTAAAAACCGTACCAATGATGTCGATTATAGCTACCACCCAAACACAGACTTCTTTTATTTAACAGGATTTAGGGAGCCAAATGCTGTTTTGGTGATTTTCAGTGAGTCGCGTGATGTAAATGGTGAATTAGTAGATGAGTTGATTTTCGTACAAAATAGAGATCCTGATGCCGAAATGTGGAATGGAAAGCGATTGGGATCAGAAGGGGTGATGCGGGAGTTGGGCTTTCAAGAGGCCTTTGTCTATACCGAGTTTGCTTCAAAATCAGGAATAAATACTGCTGATTTTGATCAGATTTTCTCCTTTAACCTTACTAATGCCATCGAGGAAAGTGCTTCGAATAAACCACTTATCGGTATGGTAGCTGATTTCAAAAAGGCAGCTGGGTATCCTGACAACTTTACTGAGGCAACCGCTCAAATCTATACGATGATCAAAAATTCAGATTTGGAGTCCTCAGAGCGAGTTACCCAGCTAATTGCCAGAATGAGCAGGCAATATCCTGAGTTGAAAAATGATCCGGTGATTGATCAATTTATGAAAGCTGACTCTCCTGAGAAGCGGATGAATTTGAAATCGCAGCTTTCCCCTCAAAAAGTAGATATCGTGTCGCTCTCTAGAATGATGGATGTGTTGAGGGAGGTGAAGACCCCAGAGGAGATCACCTTATTGAAAAAGGCGGTGAGGATTTCTGCGATAGGGCAGATTGAGGTAATGAAAGCGGCCAAACCAGGAATGTCTGAGCGAGAGATTCAGGGCGTTCATGAGTTTATTTACAAAAGATACGGGGCGGAGGATTTGGGCTATCCTTCCATCGTAGGAGGAGGGAATAATGGTTGCATTCTGCATTATGTTGAAAATGACAAACAAAACTTAAGTGATCGATTGTTGCTCATGGACCTTGGGGCGGAGTGGAAAGGATATACTGCAGATGTGACTCGTACCATCCCAATTAGTGGAAAATTCAATGAAGAAGAGCGCGCGATATATGAAATAGTCTATCAAGCTCAGGAAGCTGGGATAGCATTATGTAAGCCAGGAGCAAGTTTTGAAGAGATCGATGCTGCCGGTAGAAAAATCATCAATGAAGGCCTAGTCGCACTTGGAATCATTAAGGCTGGAGAAAATCACTCCTATTTTCCACATGGCACGAGCCATCACTTAGGATTAGATGTACACGATCGTGGCGTTCGGGGAGCAAGTCTAAAAGAGGGAGTAGTACTAACAGTAGAACCAGGGATCTACATTCCAGAGGGAAGTAAGTGTGATCGAAAGTGGTGGGGAATAGCTGTAAGAATCGAAGACGATATATTGGTAACCAAAGATGGCCCAATTAATCTCTCTGGAGAAGCACCTAGATCAATTGCCGCTATCGAGCAAATGATGCGGATTCCAAGTGTATTGGAGAATTGGGTGCTCCCGGAGATTGATTGAGGTAGATTGAAGGTGATTCTTACTTGATTTTTTGGTTAACCCGATAATAAATTTCTCGCGGCGACGCTGCGACGCAGCAAAATATTTTTGAATATGGAAAAGATTGAGAATGATATCGCTACACTGATTTTAGATAAAGCATTTCTCATGCACAGAGAATTGGGGCCAGGATTGCTGGAGTCAATATATGAAAGAGTTTAAGCCATGAGGTGAAAAAGGCTGGACTCCTAGTTGCTAATCAGGTGTTCATTCCTTTCAATTGGGATGAGATCATTTTTGAAAATGGATTCAGAGCAGATTTAATAGTTGCCAACAAGGTTATTGTAGAGATTAAATCAGTTCAAATATTAGCTCCTGTCCACTCTAAACAATTAATGACTTATTTGAGGCTAACTAAATTGAAATTGGGTTTACTCCTGAATTTTAATGAGGCCTTATTAAAAGATGGGATAAAAAGAGTGGTCAATAATTTATAAACAACAGTTTTTTTTTCTTACAGGTCGCTGCGTCGTCGCGCCGCTGCGAGCAAAGAAATCAAATTTTAAATCAATCCTTCCGTTTCAAATCTCCCCGCTTAATCGATCGGATAAATTGGGACCAAGCAAAAGGATCGAGTAATCGAAGTGGTCTAGGACCATAGAGATCCTGATTCTGGAGCATCTGACCCTGCTGGAAATAGCGGAAGTTCTCATTGCTAGAAGCTGGCATACTCTCCGCCCAACGCAGTAGCATCTCTGGGCTCATATTTGCCCGGCTGATAGACATGGGATCTACTACATTCATCGCTAGGATCGCCTGCTTGAATTCTGCTTCGGTAGGATAGGGCATGACCTCAATTTCTGCAAGAGCAATCTCATCCACCTCCATAGTCAAGATCAAGCTGATCCGATCATTTTCTACTATTTCCGGGACTTTAAAGCTTTGTTTTTTCAAACCAATGAACGAGAAAATAATACTATCACCTTCCAATACAGGCATGGAGAAGTACCCAAATCTACCTGAACTGGTTCCGCGTCCTTTTTTTGGAACGTAGATATTTACCCCAGGCACAGCATCGGTACTATCTGAATTTAGGATAATCCCAGAAAGCTGGATTACTTTTTTCTCTCGTTGATCTTGGGCGCTTGCCTGGCTTACCGAAAAAATAAATCCTAGGAGGAAAATTAATAGCGAAGGGTATGTAATTGAGCTTTTCACAAATAAATTAACTTATTAGCCTGCGTATAGTTCTGTTTTCGGTGCGATAATACCCTAATTTCGGGTGAATTTTTATTTTCATTGCATAAACTG
Organism: uncultured Algoriphagus sp.; assembly: GCA_963926065.1. GTDB lineage: Bacteria > Bacteroidota > Bacteroidia > Cytophagales > Cyclobacteriaceae > Algoriphagus. The sequence continues at coordinate 10,447 of CAWUWQ010000026.1, read as the reverse complement.
CGTTAAAACTTACTAATGCGATTAAAAAATATCAGTTTGAACTACGGCTTAAAAATCTTCAAAGCACTCTCTGAAGAGCCTAGAGTAAGGATTTTTCACTTATTGATGATTAATAAAGAATTATCAATTTCTGACTTTGAATTGATTTTAGATTTTACACAGACTAAAACCAGTCGTCATTTGATCTCATTGAAAAATGCAGGACTCCTCGGTAGTCGAAGGGTAGATCAATGGGTCTTTTATTACATTCTCGAAGAATACCTCGAAATCATTCAGCAGATTTTCAAGTTTATACAAAAAGATCCGAGTCTGATTCGCGATCAGGAAACTTTTGAGATTCTGAAATCCAACCGCGAACTCGCTATTAATAAAATTCAAAACAACCAATACCGTCGATAAAAGCCTTGAAAACTTACCAACACATTTTCTTTGACCTTGATCATACCCTTTGGGATTATGACCGAAATGTCACCGAGTCACTTTCCGAACTTTATCATCACTATGATTTACTAGGATTGGGAATCCCCACTTTCCAAAATTTCTTCGATTCTTTTCATCATATCAACTACCAGCTTTGGGATGATTATAATGTGGGAAGAATCGATAAAGTTAATCTCAGAAAAACACGATTCCCAAGAATTTTCTCACATGCAGGAGGAATGGCTGATGCAATTCCTGCCGAATTCGAAGAGGACTTTATGCATCGCACCTCATCCAAGTCACATGTTTTCCCTTATACCTTTGAGATTTTGGGCTACCTCCAGAATAAATATCAATTGCATATAATCACCAATGGATTTGATGAGTCGCAGGCTAAAAAAATTAATTCAGCGAAACTGACCACCTATTTTGATTTGGTGGTGACCTCAGAGACCACTGGCCATAAAAAGCCTGATGCTCGAATTTTTCATCATACTGTGGAAAAGCTTGGAACAAGACATGAGCATTGTCTGATGATCGGGGATAATCCCAATTCCGATATTTTGGGTGCAATCAACGCAGGAATTGATCAAGTTTATTTCAATCCTGAGGGGAAACAAATTGACTTGAAACCTACCTACACTATTGCCCATTTGAAGGAATTGGAAAGTTTGCTCTAAGATGTTTTGTATCCGAAATCACTAGCCAAACAATCCCCTTTCCTTATCTTTACCTTAAACAGAAACCAAATAAACTCCAAATAGTATGTTAAAAGGATTTTTCAATGTGCCGGTTCCAGTGAATGAGCCAGTGAAATCGTATGCTGTAGGAAGCCCAGAGCGAAAAGAAGTGAAAGCTGCTTTGGAAGAAGCGAGATCTAAACAAATCGATGTGCCAATGTATATCGGAAGTGATGAAGTACGTACTGGGAAAACCCATCCGATGTCTCCTCCTCATGATCACCAGCATATCTTAGGTCACTTTCACGAAGGGGATGCTTCCCATGTGGAGCAAGCAATTAATGCCGCTATGGGTGCCAAGCATGCTTGGGAAAATCTCGCTTGGGAGCAAAGAGCAGCTATTTTCCTAAAAATAGCCGATCTGATCGCAGGTCCTTACCGCGCCAAACTCAATGCCGCTACGATGCTTGGGCAATCTAAAAATGTTATGCAAGCAGAGATCGATGCAGCTTGTGAGTTCATTGATTTCGTGCGCTTTAATGTAAAATACATGACTGAGATTTATGCTCAGCAACCACCAGTTTCTGGAAATGGGATCTGGAATCGATTGGAGCAGCGACCACTCGAAGGATTCGTGTTTGCCTTGACTCCGTTCAATTTTACCGCAATTGCAGGGAATCTACCTACTTCTGCAGCCATGATGGGGAATACCATTGTTTGGAAACCAGCTTACACCCAGATCTATTCAGCGAATGTATTGATGGAGGTCTTCAAAGAAGCAGGTGTGCCGGATGGCGTGATCAACTTGATCTATGTCGATGGTCCAACTGCCGGAGACGTGATCTTCAATCATCCTGACTTTGCCGGAATTCACTTCACAGGTTCTACAGGCGTATTTCAGCATATCTGGAAGACTATCGGAACGAACATTCATAAGTATAAGTCTTACCCAAGAATCGTCGGTGAAACCGGTGGAAAAGACTTTGTTATCGCACATAAATCTGCAGATGCAAAAGCCGTTGCAGTAGGCTTGGTTCGAGGAGCATTCGAATTTCAAGGTCAAAAATGCTCTGCAGCATCACGAGCTTACATCCCTTCTAATATTTGGGAAGAGGTGAAAAAATACATGCTCGAAGATCTCGCTTCAATAAAAATGGGACCAACCGAGGACTTCACCAATTTCATAAATGCAGTAATCGATGAGAAATCATTTGATAAAATTGAAGGTTACATCAATTCAGCGAAGATCAATCCAATCACGGAAATCATTGCAGGTGGAAATTGTGACAAGTCGCAAGGTTACTTTATTGAGCCAACGGTGATTGTGACCCAAGACCCGATGTACACAACGATGTGTGAAGAAATTTTTGGTCCAGTATTGACCATTTACGTCTATAATGCCGAGCATTATGAGGAAGCATTGGAGCTGGTTGACCAGACTTCTCCTTACGCTTTGACTGGCGCAGTATTTTCTCAGGATCGCTACGCGGTAGAGATGGCTACGCAAAAGCTAAAAAATGCAGCAGGTAACTTCTACATCAATGATAAGCCAACTGGTGCAGTCGTAGGTCAGCAGCCATTTGGAGGAGCAAGAGCTTCGGGTACCAATGACAAAGCTGGATCAATGATCAACTTACTACGTTGGGTTTCTCCACGCACGATCAAGGAGACTTTTGTGCCAGCAAAGGATTATCGTTACCCGTTTTTGGAAAGCGATAAATAGATTTCAATAGTTTCAACATAAAAAAAGTCCCGAAATTTAATTTCGGGACTTTTTTGTAATAATCAATTAAGCTTCAAATCAAGTCAACATCGCACCATCCACTTGGAGCACCTGACCAGAGATGTAGCTGCTCATATCTGAACCCAAGAACACGCAAGCATTGGCTACTTCTTCTGGCTGTCCACCACGCTTCATCGGGATTCCATCTCTCCAGCCTTGAACTGTTTTTTCGTCAAGCACTGCAGTCATTTCGGTTTCGATAAATCCTGGAGCTACTGCATTGGAGCGTATATTTCTGGATCCAAGTTCTAAAGCCACTGACTTGGTAAAGCCGATAATTCCAGCCTTTGAAGCAGCGTAATTAGCCTGTCCGGCATTTCCTTTGATCCCGACTACTGAAGTAATATTGATGATGGATCCAGCTTTTGCTTTCATCATTGTTCTTGTAACAGCTTTCACTGTATTGAAGCAGGATTTCAGATTGATGCCAATTACATCATCCCAAGCTTCCTCTGTCATTCGCATCAAGAGATTGTCACGAGTGATTCCAGCATTGTTGATCAAAATATCCAGTGCGCCAAATTCAGCTACCACTGCATTGACCAATTCATCAGCTGCTTTGAAGTCAGAAGCATCGGATCGATAGCCTTTTGCCTTAACTCCAAAAGCGGTTAACTCTGCTTCAAGAGCCTGACCTTTTTCTATACTTGATAAAAAAGTGAAGGCAACATTTGCTCCTTCTTGTGCATATCTGATGGCAATTGCCCGACCGATGCCCTTGGATGCTCCGGTAATCAAGGCTGTTTTTCCTGAAAGTAATCCCATTAGTTTTTAAATTTTGATTCTCCAAAAATAGAAAAAAAGATAAAGTATTCGATTTTTAAACTCAATGGGTATCGATTTTATACTTGATCGAGTCTGAATCAAAGGCGAAGAGTGAAATTGATAGAATTTAATTTCCTAGATGAAGCGATCGATGAAATTCTATTTTGATTAAACTTCAGAAAAAGTTTGGCAATAGTATTTAATACCTTTTTCGAGTAAAACGCAGAATTTTTTTCTGAATCCAAAAGGCCTATTTTTGCATAGTTTCAATCAGTTTTCAACAAAGTTTTTAAAATATGTCTTCGACAAAATATGATTTGATCGTGTTGGGCAGTGGTCCAGGTGGATATGTAGCCGCTATTCGTGCTTCGCAACTTGGCCTCAAAACAGCCATTATAGAAGCGGAAGAGTTAGGTGGTATTTGCCTGAACTGGGGTTGTATCCCGACCAAAGCACTTTTAAAAAGTGCGCAGGTTTTTGAATACATTCAACACGCAGCAGATTATGGTATAACTGTCAAAGAGGCAAATGCTGACTTTGAAGGAATGATTAAAAGAAGCAGAGGAGTTGCTGACGGCATGAGCAAAGGCGTGACTTTTTTGATGAAAAAAAATAAAATCGATGTGATTGCAGGTTGGGGTAAAATACAAGCTGGTAAGAAAATCGAGGTTGCTGATAAGGAAGGAAAAAAGACAATCTATGCGGCTGAAAACATCATCATCGCTACTGGAGCTCGTGCTCGACAATTGCCTTCGATGAAAATCGACGATAAAAAAATCATCGGATATCGTAAGGCTATGACCATGGAAAAGCAGCCAAAGAAAATGGTGGTAGTAGGTTCTGGAGCGATCGGAGTGGAGTTTGCATACTTCTATAATTCCATTGGTACAGAGGTAACCATTGTAGAATACCTAGATAGAATCGTGCCTGTAGAAGATGTGGAGATTTCCAAAGCATTGGAAAAAATCTATAAGAAATCAGGAATTAAGATTATGACCTCATCAGAGGTTACTGCAGTAGATACAAAAGGTGCGGGTTGTAAAGTGACCGTAAAAACTGCCAAAGGCGAAGAGACTTTGGAGTGTGACATCGTACTGTCAGCAGCAGGTGTGGTTTCCAATCTTGAAGGTTGTGGATTGGAAGACGTAGGAATCCTAATTGAGAAAGGTAAAATCAAGGTTGACGAATATTATAAAACCAACATGCCGGGCTATTATGCGATCGGTGATGTCGTTTCAGGACCGGCTTTAGCTCACGTCGCTTCAGCTGAAGGAATCATTTGCGTGGAAAAAATCGCAGGTCATCATCCAGAGCCATTAGACTACGGGAATATACCGGGATGTACGTATTGTTCGCCTGAGATCGCCTCTGTAGGTATGACTGAAGCGAAAGCTAAAGAAGCTGGCTACGAAGTGAGAATTGGTAAATTTCCATTCTCAGCTTCTGGAAAAGCATCAGCAGCCGGAGCTAAAGATGGATTTGTGAAATTAGTATTCGATAAGAAATACGGTGAGCTTCTCGGAGCACACATGATCGGAGCAAACGTGACTGAGATGATCGCTGAGATTGTGGCAGTTCGAAAGTTGGAAACTACAGGTCATGAATTGATTAAAACGGTACATCCGCATCCAACCATGTCGGAAGCGATCATGGAAGCTGCAGCAGCAGCTTATGATGAAGTGATACACTTGTAAGAAATTCAAAATCTTTCGAAAGCCTGCCTGGTAACATGCAGGCTTTTTTGTGATTTTCTAAAAATGAGCCATCTTTAAAAACAACCAATTTTGAATGGAACTCCAACTCTCTACTCCGGCCCTTCTTTTTTCCGCGATCACGCTTTTGATGCTCGCTTTTACCAATCGATTTTTGGCGATCGCCAGCCTGATCCGAGGGCTTCATAAAAACTATATGAAGGGACCAGACCAAGAAATCATTGTAGAACAAATTCATAACCTTCGTCGGCGCCTGACACTGATCAAAAACATGCAGCTCTTCGGAGTATTTAGCTTTCTATTGTGTATCATTTGTATGTATTTGCTCTTCCGAGGCTACACGATTGCTGCTAATTGGGTGTTTGTGGGAAGTATGGGTTCGCTTTTGGTTTCCCTTTTGATTTCATTGGTTGAGATTCAGATTTCTACCAAAGCATTGAATCTGGAGCTGAAGGATATGGAGGAGATCTTTGAAAAACGGAGTAGCGGATTAGATTTTATTTTCAGAAAGGAAGTAAAGAAAAATGAGGATTAACTGGAATTGGATTCTTTTTCTTGGACTGGCTTTTTCAAGTTGCGGGCAAAATCCCATTACTGATGAGCTAGCTGTAGCCAAAGAAATTTCCGCTGTCGAGACGGGTGATTTTTTGATTCAGGTAGAAAATCTGGAGGAGACTCGTGATTTTTATAGCTGGACTTCGGATCGAATACCTATGGTCTCTGCACACCGTGGAGGACCTTATCCTGGATTTCCGGAGAATGCGATTGAGACTTTTGCCAATGTCATCAAATTCACTCCTACGATTGTAGAGCTAGACGTTGCAATGACCAAAGATGGTGTGCTAGTGCTGATGCACGATGACAATTTGGAACGGACGACCACCGGAAAAGGTAAAGTCCAGGATGTAACTTATGAGTACATTCAGGGCTTATTTCTCGAGGATGAAACAGGGACTCAAACTACTTACAGGGTGCCCACTTTCAAGGAAGCATTGATCTGGTCCAAGGGGAAAGTATTGTTGACTGTAGATGTGAAGCAGTCTGTGCCTTATGAAAAATTGATTGCTGAGATCCGGGAGACTGACTCAGAAGCACATGCTGCAGTCATCACTTATAGCTTTGCAGCAGCAAAGAAAATGCATTATTTGGATCGAGAGTTGATGCTTTCCATCACGATCAGAAATGAGGAGGAGATTCAACGATTTGAGGAAACCGGAATTCCTTGGACTCGGGTGATTGCTTTTACCGGAGTGGCTGAGCGACCACAGGGATTCAACAAAGCCTTACATGAAAAAGGGGTCTTTACCATTCTTGGTGTCTTAGGCAACTTAGACCGAAGTGCTATTTCCAGAGGGGATGAAATTTATGCAGGTTTTGTGCAAAAAGGGGCTGATATTTTGGCAACTGATCGGCCTATCGAAGCTGCTGCAGCGATCAAAACCTTGGCCCCATCAACCAGTTCTAAAAACGACTATTTTACTAGAAAATGATTATTGATTTAAGAAGTGACACGCTGACTAGGCCAACTGCAGGGATGCGTGAGGCGATGTTTTCCGCTCCAGTTGGCGACGATGTATTCGGAGAGGATCCGACAATCAATGCCCTGGAGGAAAAAGCATCCAAATTATTTGGAATGGAAGCAGCGATCTTCTGCCCCTCCGGTACCATGACCAATCAGATTGCGATTCGGCTACATACTCGAATTCAAACTGAGGTAATCTGCCATAAATATTCTCATATCTACCTCTATGAAGGTGGAGGGATTATGGCCAATTCTTTGGCTTCGGTGAAATTGCTAGATGGGGATTTAGGGAAAATTACCGCTGCTCAAATCGCAGCATCGATCAATCCGGATGATATTCATGCACCAGAGACGACCTTGGTTTCTCTGGAAAACACCATGAATAAAGGCGGAGGAAGTATTTATACCTTGGATGAAATCAAACCTATTCAGGCACTTTGTCAAGAGAAAGGATTAAAGCTCCATTTGGACGGGGCACGATTATTCAATGCCTTGGTGGAAACAGAAGAGAATCCAGCGGATTGGGGATCGCATTTTGATACGATCTCCATTTGTCTAAGTAAAGGACTTGGCTGCCCTGTTGGATCTCTTTTGCTTGGCTCCAAAAGTGACATCAAACGAGCTAGGAAAGTCCGTAAAGTCTTTGGTGGAGGAATGCGCCAAGCGGGTTTCTTAGCAGCTGCTGGAATCTATGCACTGGATCACCAGGTTAGTCGCTTGAAAGAAGATCATGCTAGAGCAAGAAAGCTAGGCGAAATGCTTCAAGGATTATCCATTGTTTCTGAAGTGCTACCGGTAGCGACGAATATCGTAATTGCTAGATTGGATGGGATTTCTCCAGAAGATTTCATGGCAAAGCTTGCTAAAAAAGACATCAAATCCGTCAAGTTTGGTCCAGACTTAGTGCGCTTTGTGACCCACCATGACTTTGGAGATGATCAATTGGAGGAGTTTGGAAGACGGATTAGGCAGATTTGAAAAATTATTATAAAAATTTCCTTTTGAAAGATTTGAATAATATACTAACTTTTTACGTTAGTATTGAACAACGGAAGTAATGATTCAGTCATTTGGAGATAAAGAGACCGAGAAAATATGGAATGGCTTTCGATCCAAAAAGCTTCCTAATGAGATTCAGCAAATTGCGCGTAGAAAGCTTAGAATGATCAATAATGCTCAAGGGATAAATGACCTTAGAATTCCCCCATCTAATCACTTGGAAAAACTTTCCGGAAATTTAACTGGATTTTATAGTGTTAGAATAAATAAACAATGGCGAATAGTCTTTAAATGGGAGGATAATCAGGCTTTTGAAGTTGAAATATTAGATTATCACTAATTAATAAAAATTATGGAGAAGCTTAAAAACATACATCCTGGGGAGATCCTTCTAGAGGAGTTTCTAATTCCCATGGAGATTTCTGCTTATAGATTGTCCAAGGAAGCAATTATTCCTCAAACTAGGATTTCTGAGATCATAAAGGGTAGAAGGAGAATCACAGCCGATACTGCCTTAAGGTTTTCAAAATTCTTTGGAACTTCACCAAAGTTCTGGCTTGGTCTTCAAGATGATTTTGACCTTGAGGAAGAGCAAAATTCAAAACAAACTGAATTAGACTCCATTAAACAGTTTGATTTTAATTAGGTCTGAAAAGGCCTTTTTTTATTCTATAAGACTTAGGTTCTTTTCTAATTTTGAAATTTTAAATTTCACGTTTTTAATTTCCCATGAACAACACCCCACTTGCGGAGCGAATGCGACCCACCCGATTGGAAGAGCTAATCGGTCAGGCTCATTTATCCTCACCAACTTCCTTTCTCCACAAAGCAATCAAGTCGGGTAATGTGCCTTCGTTGATCCTTTGGGGGCCTCCTGGCGTGGGTAAGACCACCATTGCTAATATTATTGCCAACGAGATTAAGGCGCCGTTCTATACGCTCTCCGCTATTAGTTCCGGAGTAAAAGATATTCGGGAAGTAATTGAGAAAGCTAAGTTTCAGATGGGAGTGGTTCTCTTTATTGATGAGATTCATCGCTTCAATAAATCCCAGCAGGATGCACTTTTGGGAGCAGTAGAAAAAGGGGTGATCCGATTGATCGGCGCCACTACGGAAAATCCTTCTTTCGAGGTCAATGGTGCTTTGCTTTCCCGATGTCAGGTTTTTACACTGAATCCACTAGGGAAATCAGATTTAGAAGCAATGGTCCATCAAGCTTTGGAGAAGGATGTGGATTTGAAAAAAATCAAAGTTGAGTTAAAAGAAACGGATGCTTTATTACGGATTTCTGGGGGTGATGGGAGAAAGTTGCTGAACTTATTGGAAATCGTGATCGATGGAATCAACGAAAATCCCTGCGTAATCACAGATGAAATTGTCATGCAAATTGCGCAGCAGAAAGTGGCTCTATACGATAAATCTGGGGAGCAGCATTACGATATTATTTCGGCTTTTATCAAATCGATTCGTGGTTCGGATCCCAATGCAGCGGTATATTGGCTCGCTCGGATGATTGAAGGGGGAGAGGATGTCAAGTTTATCGCACGACGTTTGGTTATCCTGGCCTCTGAGGATATTGGCAATGCCAATCCGAATGCCTTGCTGCTTGCTACCAATTGTTTTGAAGCAGTAAAAATCATCGGCTACCCAGAATCCAGAATTATCCTTTCTCAGTGTGTGACCTATTTGGCAAGTTCAGCAAAAAGTAATGCGGCCTATTTGGCCATTAACCAAGCTCAGGCTTTGGTGAGAGAAAAAGGGGATTTGTCCGTGCCTTTGGCATTGCGAAACGCGCCCACAAAACTAATGAAGGATTTGAACTACGGGAAGGCTTATAAATATTCCCATGACTTTCCGGGCAACTTCGTCGCGCAGGAATTTATGCCAGATGAAATAAAAGGTCTTAAACTCTATGATCCTGGCGATAATGCAAGGGAAAATGAATTGAGAAGGTATTTGAGTGGAAAGTGGAAAGGGAAATACGATTACTGAAACCAGAATTATTTGGTTCTGTCTTTTAGATCCCCATTTCTACCTAAAATTTAAAAAACTAAGTTTTTTTAAATACTTAGGAATTGAATTTTTGTTTGGGATACTAGGTTTCAAACTTCTCACTTTAGCTCTCTGATTTTCAAACTTCCTGAATTAAATCACTTGAATCAACCCGAAACCTTGCCCCATAAACCCCCTCAGGAAGGCCTTTTCCACAGCCGATGATCATGCAGATTTCGGATCCGGAACTTAGGTTTAATAGTCTTTTGATACGCTTGGAATCATATCCTTCCATCGGACAGGTATCATAGCCCATGGCCTTCATGCCTAGCATAAAAGTCATAGAGGCAAGGGCAGCGGATTTGTGGACTGAAATTCGAACTTCAGTTTCGCCTACTTCTCGGACCATTGGTCTTTTCAAACCTACAGAAAATGCGATCAACTTTTTCAAAAGTGTCCAGCCTGGATATTTGGAATAGAGTTTTGGTATTAAATTTCCATAATAGCTCAACGCTTGTTTCCTTTTTTTCTCAGGTTGGTTTTGAGTAGCAGATTTAATGTACTCGTAATTTGC
>CAWUWQ010000025.1:0-7028 GCA_963926065.1 uncultured Algoriphagus sp. | reverse complement strand
TGCCAAGAAGGCTTTTTTCCGTTCCATCCCAAAAAGATAGCCCGCAATGGTACCCGCGTAAACGCCAGTTCCTGGAAGAGGAATCAGCACAAAAATCATAAGGCCCCAGAAACCATATTTCTTTACATTTTTTCCAGCTCCCGCTTTAGCGCGACGAGCTACAAAAATTGCTGCCTTTTTATAATGGTACCATTTAAAAAAATAACGATTTATTACATCAAGGAAGAAAGTCATAATAGGAAAGACCAGAACATTGGCCAAAAAGCAAAAAAAGAAGGCCCAATAAATATTTACTCCATTCAAAAGGGCAAAGGGAATACCACCTTTTGCTTCCCCAAAAGGAGAAATGCTCCAAAGCATGGCAATAATTAAATCGAGAATCATTTATTAGTTAGTAGATGCCGCAAAAGTAATCAATTTAGAGCCGGCACTGTTTGAGGAATTATGAAAGTTTAAGGAAAAACGTGGCTAAAAATCAAAAAGAATCCATCCCCATTTTGGCGTAGTCAAATTCTGGTTTTGACTTGGTAAAAACCAAACAGCTTCGGATGCAATTCCAATTATTTATCGAAACCAATTTACTATTGGACAAACCTATAAAACAACCCAAAATCTCGATGCAAGAATTGATGATTCGCTTGATAGCCGGGCGCAGATGTCACCCATGTTCTTTCCAAGGTCTATTTTTGGGTACTTAGCGATGGAGTATTGTGTGGGATTGCGATAAGTTTGATTACAAACAGTTTCAAACCAATTTGCCATTCATGCTCAGGTTAGGCCAACTAACAAGTACTACTGATAAACGTATTTTTACTTTTGCCCACGACGATATCTTTTTGTTCATAGTTAGGGAGCAGTTCAATCAAACCCGTTATTTCAAATCATCAATCTGGAGTAGATTTTTTTTCCTCACTTAATGATCTTGAAAGGAATCATACCCTCGGAATTCACTTCTCAAATTTACTCTGGAAGTCATGAAAAATTTTATTCCGCAAAAAAACAGAAAGAGATCGATAAATTGTTCCTCGGGATTTAGCGCTGCAGCCAAACTTGCACAAGCATTTCCAGCATACCTTTAGACCAACACATGAACCCTCAAGTAGACCAATTTCTATTAAAAACTAAGAAATGGCGTCCCGCGTTGGATTGGCTTCGAGCCATTCTGCTGGAAAGTGAATTGGTAGAGGAATTAAAATGGCGACAACCTTGCTATACGCTGAATGGAAAAAATGTGATTCTTTTGAGTGCCTTCAAAGAATTCTGCATCATCTCTTTTTTTAAAGGAGCCGTAATGAAAGATCCTGCCCAGCTTCTAACTGCTCAAGGTGAAAACACCAACACCTGGAGGGTAATCAAATTCACCGATGTAAGCGAAATAATTAAACAGGAATCTAGACTTAAAGAATACATTGCTGCTGCTATTCAGATCGAGAAAGAAGGGAAAAAAGTAGAAATAAAAGAGACTAAAACTGATCCTCTTCCACTGGAATTACTTGAACAGTTTGCCGAAAATCAAGACTTTCAAAAAGCCTTTACATCACTTACACTCGGAAGACAGCGAGGTTATCTATTATATTTCAAGGCGCCTAAACAATCCAAAACCCGGACATCAAGAATCGAACAATACCGCCAACGAATCCTGAACGGAAAAGGCTTCCATGACTGTGTCTGCGGATTATCCAAAAAAATGCCTAGCTGCGACGGATCACATAAATACATGAAATGATAAAATGCTACCTTTTAGAAATGAAGAAGATGTATACCATTATAATCTAACACCAATTGCTTGTACGACTAGAAACAAGCAATCATATTTAACTTGATCCTAAAAATAAGCCTAAAATGAATCGACGCCCATTTCTTAAAAACTTAACACTGCTCGGAGGGGGCTTGGTAAGCTTGCCATTATCGGGCTTTCCAGGTCCCCTCTCTAAAACTCAAGAAAACGAAGCATTCCTCCCAGTATTCAAATTTATCACCGCTTCCGATGGACATTTTGGCCAGCCAAATACAGATTTTGAGGCTTCCCATCGAAATTTAATAGCCGCGATTAATCGTGAATCTGATGTGGACTTTGTGGTTTTTAATGGAGACTTGATCCATGATGATCCGATCTATATGCCGGCTGTCAAGAAGGTTTACGATCAATTAACTCGACCCTACTATGTAGTCAAAGGAAATCATGACCGGGTCTCCGAGTCCAAGTGGCTAGAAATCTGGAGCCAGCCAGCCGATTATTTTTTCCCTTTCAATTCCAAGCAAGGTGTTCTGATCCTAAACTCTTCCAATGAGGCTGGAGACTATCGTTGCGTAGATCTTGAGTTTTTGAGACTGGGTTTGGAAGAAAGCAGCAAGCTGGAACAGGTGTTTATTTTTATACACATCTCCCAAAATGATTGGACAAGACATGGGGTAGATTGTCAGGGAGTTTTGGATTTGATCGCTAGCTTTCCCAACGTGAAAGCAACTTTTCATGGGCATGATCACGATGTAGATGGTATAATGTGGCATCAGAAAAAGCCCTACTTCTGGTCGGGGCATTTTGGAGGAAACTGGGGCAATCCCTTTCCAAGCTACCGAGTCTGCCAAGTGGATGAATCCGGTAAAGTAATGACCGCTTTAAAACGCGTGTCCGATGGCCTGATTTTGAATGCGCATTCCCTTTAAATAAATGAAGGTGCGTGCTGTTTTTTCCTTGGAGAAAAACCACTCTATAACTAATCAGGACTATGAGTTTATCTAAATTCCTTTTCATCTCATTTTCAGTTTTCCTTCTAGCAAGTTGTTCTCCAGAGCCAACTCAGGTAAAAATCGAACCAAACATCCTCTTCATCCTCGTCGATGACCTTGGCTACTCTGATGTGGGCTTTATGGGCTCGGAATTTTACGAAACTCCCAATCTGGACCGCTTAGCTTCTAAAGGAATGATCTTCACCAATGGCTATGCAACTAGTGCGGTTTGCAGTCCTTCACGGGCAAGTATTTTGACTGGTAAATTTGTAGCAAGTCATGGGATCACAGATTGGATCGGCGCCCCAGAAGGGGAAGACTGGAGAACCTACAAGCGTTTTTCTAAGCTTTTACCTGCAAATTATACGCACGCATTGCCACAAGAACTGACTACCATTCCCGAAGCATTAAAGGCCGAAGGCTATAAAACCTTCTTTGCTGGAAAATGGCATCTGGGTGGCGAGGATAATAATTCCCTTCCCACAGCTCACGGATTTGAAATCAATAAAGGAGGTTTTCATGTAGGAAGTCCAGCCAACGGACGGTATTTTGCTCCATTTTCAAATCCTTACCTAGAAGACCTTCCTGATGAAAAAGGCTTAAGCCTTTCCATGAAGTTGGCTCATGAAACCAATGCTTTTATCGAACAAAATCAAGATAAAAAATTCCTAGCCTATCTGAGCTTCTATGCCGTTCACGGCCCAATCCAAACTTCAGCGGAAAAATGGAAACACTATCGCGAAAAGGCCGAGGCAAGAGGAATTGATTCGATTGGCTTTGAAATGGAGCGAGTCCTGCCGGCTCGTAAATACCAAGACAATCCAGTCTATGCAGGTCTGGTCGAACAAATGGATGATGCTGTTGGGGAGGTGATAAAAAAATTGGAAGAACTGGGTTTGATGGAAAACACCATCATCGTCTTCACTTCTGATAATGGCGGCGTGGTCTCCGGTGACAATTATTCTACAAATTTAGATCCTTTGCGCGGTGGAAAAGGCTATCAATGGGAAGGTGGAACTCGAGTTCCTTACATGATTTATGTTCCTTGGCTGGATCAAAAGGGTCAGAAAAACGGTACGCCTGTTTCAGGAGCTGATTTTCTTCCCACATTACTGGACTTGGCAGGAATAAAAACGCTACCAACTGGAATTGATGGAAAAAGCATAAAGCCACTTTTGGAAGGACTGCAATTAAAAGAGCGACCACTATTCTGGCACTACCCGCACTATGGAAACCAAGGTGGGGAACCAAATTCAACCATCCGAAGAGGCGACTGGAAACTGATTCATTACTGGGAGGATGGACACGAGGAACTCTATAAATTGGCTGAAGATCTTGGCGAGCTGAATGATCTGAGCAAAACCAATCCCCAAAAAGTCACGGAACTGTCTCAGGAATTAATGGCCTGGTTGAAAAAAACTGGTGCAAACTATGCAAGCCCAGACCCGCTCTACAATGCAGACTCAGCAGCTATAGTCGACCTTCGCTATCGGACTACGATTTTAGAGCGCCTAGAAAAAGAACGTCGCCAAATGCTTTCTCCCACTTTCGTCCCAAACAAAGATTGGTGGGGGAGCAAGACAGTGGATTGATGATTGAATAAAACCCTTCCATCAAAAACTCTGAGGATTTAAATCCCTAAGAGAAGATTCTTTTTATATTGGTTTTAGCTTTTCAATTCAACCCATTTTAATCTGATATGAAGTACCGAACCCTAGGCAAAACTGGCTTAAAAATATCCATTTTAGGCTATGGCGCCTCTCCTTTAGGTAATGTCTTTGACGTCTGTGATGAAAATGAGGGAATACAATCTGTTCATTACGCAATTGACCATGGAGTGAATTTCTTTGATGTTTCTCCATTTTATGGATTGACTTTGGCCGAAACCAGACTTGGTAAAGCACTGGAAGGAAAGCGAGAAGACATCATTCTCGCAACTAAATGTGGACGCTACGATTTACAGCATTTCGACTTCTCCCGGGAACAAATTCTCAAAAGTATCGATGAGTCTCTTTCCAGATTAAAAACCGATTACGTAGATCTTTTCCAATTACATGACATTGAGTTTGTAGACAAAAACCAAATTCTTGACATCGCCATTCCTGCGATTCGGGAAGTTCAGCAATCCGGAAAAGCGCGTTTTATTGGCATCACAGGTTTGCCTGTTCGATACCTAGCACAAATCGCTCGAGAAGCAGAATTGGACACTGTCCTTTCTTGGGGGCATTATAATTTATTGGAAGATGAAATCAATGATGAATTGGTCCCATTGTCGAAGGAAAAGGGATTCGGGTTGATGAATGCTGCTCCCTTGATGCAGCGAATACTTTCTCCTGCTCCTCTTCCAGAATGGCATCGATCTCCAGACGAAGTCAAAGCAATGCAACCAATTTTATTGGCGATCTGTGAAAAATATGGCGCTTCACTTTCACAAGTAGCCTTGCGATTTGCGATGGGACATCCGGATATAGCCACGACTATTGTAGGAATGAATTCCATGGTGACGATTCGGGAAAATGTCGCCGCAGTGGATTTTCAAATCCCACAAGGCCTTTTGGAAGAAATAGAAACCTTACTTGCTCCAGTGAAAAACAAAATGTGGTTTGAAGGGAAAGCTGAGAATGATTTATAAGTACAAAGTATCGAGTACAAAGTACTAAGCCCTAAGAATTAGAATCCCAATAACCCTGAAAGGGTTTAACCATTAATAGCCCCCTGTGAAGCTTGCGAAACCGGGGGTAGAAAGATGTTAATTGTGGCTCCCTCCCGCTTGTATGTTATTTTGGACTCCATAAACATTTCGGGAGGATGGAAATAAAACACTTTCGGAGGGAAAAGAAATAAATGTTGAACGAAAAGGTAAATTCTATTTTGAGATAATCATCAGGTGAATATCGAGAATTGGTCAGCTTTCCCTTTTTTATTAGATCAAATTTGAAATTGTAGAATTAAACCTTAAAGCAGTGAAACCTATGAAAGCACTAGTCCTTACCGAAATCGGGAAATCTGAAATTCAAGAATTTGAAAAACCTGTTCCAAAATCGGGAGAAGTATTACTGAAAGTGGGAATGGTTGGTTTCTGCGGTGGAGACATGAATAGCTTCAAGGGATTATTCCCGCTTCAGGAATACCCAAATATACTAGGACATGAAGTTGGAGGCACGATCGAAAGCCTTGGCGCCGATGTCCCTGATCATATCCACATCGGCGAAAAAGTAACGGTTTATCCCTACCTCGCTTGCGGAAAATGCATTGCTTGTCGCAAGGGTCAGGTCAATAGTTGCAAGGAAAATAAAACGATGGGCGTACGCCGTCCCGGCGCAATGACCCGATACATCACCTTACCTTGGACAGATATTTTTCCTTCCAAAAAACTCTCACTTCGAGAGCTTGCTTTGGCAGAACCGCTAACTGTTGGCTTTCATGCCGTGGATCGCGGTACCGTATCTGATAAAGATCATGTCGCAGTTATCGGTTGTGGAATTGTAGGTTTGGGAGCGGTTGCATCAGCGGTCAATCGTGGAGCACAAGTAATTGCTGTGGATCTTGATGATAGTAAATTAGCAATCGCAAAAAAGATCGGTGTCACCTATACCATCAATCCATCGAAGGAAAATCTCCACGAAAAACTACAAGAATACACGAATAATGATGGTCCAGATGTGATCATTGAAGCTGTCGGAAGTCCTCAAACTTATCGACAAGCGGTGGAAGAAGTGGCTTTTACAGGCCGGGTAGTTTGTATAGGCTACGCCAAAAAAGAGGTAGAATTCAACACCTCGCTTTTTGTACAAAAGGAAATTGAGATTCGAGGTTCAAGAAACTGTGTAGGGAAAAAGGATTTCCCAGAAGTCATCCACTATCTCGAAGCTGGCAAATTCCCGGTGGATAGCGTCATCAGCAAAACCATCGCTTTGGAAGAAGCTCCAGAAACTCTTGCCAGTTGGGCAGCAAATCCAGCAGGAATCATTAAAATCATGATAGACTTTGACCGATAAAACTATGATCAAATCCGCCGTAACCGTAGCACTTGTGCCCCAAATCAAATCTGGCCCTTGGATTTTTTGGGAAAATCTTAAGCAAGCAATGGCTAAAGCCGGGAATCTAGGCTTTGATGGAATCGAATTATTCACACCAGATGCGCAGGGTTTAGATCGGGAGGAATTAGAAGCAGCCCTTCAGATGCACGACTTGAAACTTGCCGCAGTTGGAACCGGCGCGGGTAAAGTCATTCATGGCTTGACGCTGACGGATCCTGATCCGGAGCATCGAAAGGAGGCAATTTCCTTTATTTCAGC
>CAWUWQ010000024.1:0-7341 GCA_963926065.1 uncultured Algoriphagus sp. | reverse complement strand
TGGATTAACTGTATTGGATTAGTTCTATACCTTTTCTTACCAACTCCTGCACCGGATGCTTGGATACATCCACAAATTCACAAAGTGCTAAATCTTCTTCTACAATCTCATAGATCCCGAGCTCCTCAATTTCATCATAGTCATCAGCCAAAATAGCTTTCAACAAATAAACGGGGAGAATATCCATTGGAGTGACTGACTCAAAAACACCAGTCTGTACAAATGCTCGCTCTTCACCTCTACCATTCGAATCGAGTACAAATTCCTTCTTTGGTGTCAGGAACGACAACAATCCTAACGCTCTGTGATAGCTCAATTTTTCTATAGTTGGCTTAGCCCAACCTAGGAACTCATAGTAATCCCCTTCTGGAATGACTGTGATATGATTATGATAAAATCCAAGGAAACCTTCCAAATGAATCTTCTCACCAGTCAATACATTGCCGGAAATCACTCTAACATGTCCTGAGTTCAAATTCCCTTTTACAAAAGTGGAAATATTAGCTCCACTGTAAGTCCTAACGTAAGATGGTTTGGTAATCTCCGAACCGGTTACTGCGATCACTTTTGAAGAATCATAGACACCTTCTAGGATGAACTTACCGATCTGAACTACTCCTGTTGGAGAAACGGTCCAAGCAATTTCTCCTTTATTGATTGGATCGAGATGATGAATCTGCACGCCTACATTTCCTGCCGGGTGAGGACCTGAAAATTGATTGATTTGTGCATTTTTGATTCCTGCGTATACTGCTGGAATTGGCTTAGATCCGTCAAGATTCAAATGAACCTTACCCGAAGTCAATTTTGCCAAGGCATCAATTCCTGCCTGCAGGTATTTTTCCTCTCCCTGTAGGGTAAATTCGTAATCAGGAGCCAGTGGATGCGTATCAAATCCAGAGATGAAAATCGCTTTCGGAGTATCAGCAGGGTTAGCTATAATTCCAAAAGGTCGCTGAATGATATTCGGCCAAACGCCACTTGCAGCTAATTTCCCAACTAAAGTATCTCGATCTATAGATCCAAGATTCAATTTTTCGGAAGTCTCGAAAGTCATGGTCTTATCGGCCAAAATTTTAATTTCGAGCAGTTTGCGGCGATCGCCTCGTTTGATTTCGACAATTTCTCCAGAAACAGGGGATGCGAAGATGACCTGATCCATGGCTTTGTCGATCAGTAGCGGAGTACCTGCTTTCACAGTATCTCCCTCGTTGACAAGGACTTTAGGGCGTTGAAACCCAATGAAATCCGTTGGCTTAATTGCGAAAGTTTGAGCTGAAGCGAAATCGGAAAGCTCTTGCTTTGCCTTTCCCGCTAGATTGATGTCAAATCCTTTCTTAAGCTTCACTATTTTAGACATATCTGTTTTTAACTATGAGCCTTTGAAAAACGCCTCAAATCTAATAAATAACCTTTTTATTATTGGGCTTAATAGAGTTTAATCTTTGAACTTTTACCTGAAAGGCAGTTATTTATTTTGATATCCCTCATTACTATACTGTTAACACTTGCTCAGACTGTAGGTCTAAGTACTCCTTCACACGCTCCATTAACCACATTGGAGTAGAGGTAGCACCACAAATACCAACTTTTTCACCTTTAGAAAACCAGTCCAAGTCTAACTCAGTTTCGTTTTCAATGAAAAAACTCCTAGGGTTTTCCTTTAAGCATACTTGGTACAGCGCTTTCCCATTGGAGCTTTTCTTTCCAGAAACAAACAGGATCACATCATTTTCTTTTGCAAATCGCTGAAGTTGAGGCTCTCTATTTGAAACTTGTCTGCAGATCGAATCATTGGCGTTATAATCCAACTCAGCCAATTCTCCTTTGCTGGCTTTAATTCGTTCTTCAATTTTTCCGGAAATTTCATAAAAGCCTTTCGTGCTCTTAGTAGTTTGGCTGAAAAGCGTGACTGGACGTGCGAAATCTATTTTATCCAAATCTGACTCCTCCATCACTACGATTGCCTTTTCTAAAGTTTGACCGGTCAATCCAATCACTTCCGCATGGCCTTTCTTGCCATAGATCACGATCTGGCCTTCTTCACGCTCCATTTTATCAAAAGCATTTTTCACCCGGTTCTGGAGTTTCAATACCACTGGACAAGAGGCATCTATCAGCTCGATATTGTTTTCAATAGCTGTTCTATAAGTCTCGGGCGGTTCACCATGCGCTCGAATCAGCACTTTACAGTCAGTTAATTGGCTTAATTGCTCCCGGTCAATAACCACAAGCCCTTTTTCACTCAATCGATTGACCTCCATGTCATTGTGAACAATGTCTCCAAGACAGTATAACTTCTCGCTATGCTCCATCTCATCCTCCGCCATCTTGATGGCGAACTCTACTCCGAAACAATAGCCTGAATTTTTATCAATTGTCACTTCCATAACCTAATTCATTTTAATTTTTGCCTTAGCGAGCTGAACTATTTTTGCCACTTGCTCCTCTAAGGTCAAATCACTTGTATCCACTTCCTCGGCATCAGGCATTTTCATCAGTGGGCTTTCTATCCGTGATGAATCTACTTCATCTCTATTCGCCAAATTTTCTTCGATTTCTATCAAATCCACCGACTGTCCTTTTTCAAGTAACTCCAACTGTCGGCGTTTAGCTCGCGTTTTCAGATTGGCAGTCATAAATACTTTCAACTCCGCAGTTGGAAAAACTACCGATCCGATATCTCTACCATCCATGACTACACCTTTACCTTTTCCCAAACGTTGCTGCTGCGCTACAAGTTCTTTTCTGATCGATGCTACAGTGGCCAGCTCGCTTACTTTTTGAGAAATATGCATGGATCGAATCTCATCCTCCACATTCTGCCCGTTCAAATAAGTCTCTTGAAGTCCTGTTCCAGGATTTATTCGAAATGAGATCTCCAAGGAATCTAATCCTCTCCTTACCTCCTCTTCAATTGAAAGCGAAAGATTTTCATTTAAAAAATGTAATGTAGCGGCCCGATACATAGCGCCTGAGTCGATATAGGTATAGCCCAGATTTTTCGCTAACGCTTTCGCAGTCGAACTTTTACCACAACCTGAATAACCATCGATAGCAATGACGATTTTACCCATCTAAAAACTATGCGTTTCCGCTTTTTAATTCCGGCGCAAATATAGTAGTTTTAATCTAAACCGATCCTTCAAACTCCGAAAGCTCTGCTAGTAATTTGACATTTATCATCTTTCCTAAGCCCCACTTTTCATGCAGCTGAAAGCGCAATTTGTAGACATCTCTAATCGAAAAATTTACCCAGTTTTACTTAGTCTGTCGAGCTCCAAAATTCAGAACATCGAGCCTATCGCTCCGGAAGCTGGTCTTCCTTTTTTGATGCCGGGGTTTATTGATGCACACGTTCATGTGGAATCTTCGATGCTGGTCCCTTCTGAGTTTGCTCGATTGGCGGTGGTTCATGGCACAGTTGCCACCATCTCAGACCCACATGAGATTGCCAATGTCTGCGGGATGGCTGGTGTGGATTACATGATCGAGAACGGAAAACAGGTTCCTTTCAAATTTTATTTCGGAGCTCCCTCCTGTGTGCCTGCCACTCCTTTTGAGACAGCAGGTGGAGAAATCAATGTAGCCAATATAGAGGAGTTGATGAGTAGACCTGAGATTCACTATTTGGCAGAGATGATGAACTGGCCCGGGACGGTCAATCAGGATCCGGTGGTGATGGAGAAAATTCGGATCGCCCAAAAGCATGGCAAACCTATCGATGGGCATGCTCCAGGGCTCAAAGGTGAACTAGCCGAAAAATATGTGAAAGCCGGTCCAAGTACCGATCATGAATGCTTTACTTATGCCGAAGCCCTGGGTAAAATCAAGCTTGGGATGAAAATCGCCATTCGGGAAGGTTCAGCTGCGAAAAACTTTGAAGCCCTGATCGATCTGATGGACGACTATTCCGACATGCTCTTCTTTTGCTCGGATGATAAGCATCCCGATAGTTTGGCAGTAAGTCATATCAACGAGCTAGCGGCTCGGGCTATTGCAAAAGGGAAAGACCTATTCGATGTGTTGAAAGTAGCATGTCTCAATCCGATTTCACATTATTCCATGGAAGTGGGTCAGCTTCGCAAAGACGATCCTGCGGATTTCATTTTGGTGAAAGACCTTGAGAAATTCGAAGTAATTGCGACCTATATCAATGGAGATAAGGTAGCCGAAAAGGGCAAGACACTTATTACAAGGGTTGAGAATAAGCTGATCAACAATTTCAATACTTCCCTTAAAAAACCTACAGATTTCCAAATTCCAGCCAAAGGTTCCAAAGTGCGCGTCATTGAAGCTTTGGATGGGCAATTGATTACCCCGGAAATATCTGGTAAAATCCTTATCAAAGATGGTCTAGCCGAATCAAATCCAGAAGAGGATATATTAAAAATCACTGTAGTCAATCGCTACGAGGATGCTCCGCCGGCAGTAGCTTTCATCAAAAACTTCGGACTAATATCAGGTGCTATCGCTTCCTCCGTAGGGCATGATTCGCATAATATCATCGCTGTAGGTGTGGATGATGAATCGATCTGTCGAGCAGTCAATCTGATCGTAGCAGCAAAAGGAGGAGTTTCAGCTGTTTTCGAAGGAAAGGAAGAAATCCTTCCGCTACCGGTTGGAGGAATCATGTCTGCCGAAGATGGCTACGATGTGGCTAAAGCCTATTCTCGGATCGATCTAATTTCAAAAGAAATGGGATCAACGCTAAACTCACCATTCATGACCTTGAGCTTTATGGGCTTACTGGTGATTCCAGATTTGAAACTGAGTGATAAAGGATTGTTTAACGGTCAGAAGTTTGAGTTTACTGAGGTGTTTATTTAAAAAAATTATGGAGTAACAGTCTTTACAATTATACATCAAATCAACTTCTGATATCTAGTCAGCACTTTTTATAATAATTTGCAATGAACCCGCCTCCTTAAACAAAGAGTCTCCAATTACCAAAATATCGAATAACCCACTTTCTTCTAATACAAATAATCTGGAATCATAATTAATCTCCCCAAAACTAATTGTTATTGTTTCGAAATTATGATTTTGTTCGTCTCGATATTTATCAGTAAGTTTTCCATTGAAGAATTCTTCTTTTACTATCTTTTCAGTTTGACATATGCTACTGTTTTCAGGATCAATAGGTTCCAAATCAATTTAAAACATCACAATTTTTATTAGTACTAAAATTAACAAAAGCCCAATTACAATTGCCGAGATAGTTTTTTTCCACATTTGGTTTTTTTGTAAATAAAATAACCAAGTCTATTTCAATACTCCGAAGTAAAATGAAACTCTATCTCCGGATAATTTTCCTGCACCATTTGAAGCCAAGCCTTTGACTCAGCCATGAAAACAAGCTTTCCATCTTTATCATGTGCAATGTGACGATTCTTGGAGCGGACAAATTCGTCGAGCTGCTTTTTATCTTTGCAGGTAATCCAGCAGGCTTTATAGAGATTCATCGGCTGAAACTCTACCGTCGCATTGTATTCATTTTTCAATCTGAATTGGATTACTTCAAACTGGAGTTGACCCACTGTTCCCACCACTTTACGAGAACCAATATCGAAGGTAAATAGCTGCGCCACCCCTTCTTCCATCAATTGCTTTAGCCCTTTTTCCAGCTGCTTGGTTTTCATCGCATCTTTGTTCACCACTTCACGGAAAATCTCCGGTGAGAAACTTGGAATACCGACAACCTGCATGTCTTCTCCATCAGTCAGCGTATCGCCGATTTTCAAGTTACCTGTATCATACAGACCTACAATATCACCTGGAAATGCCTCATCAATCATTTCCTTGTCCTGCGCCATAAACTGGGTCACGTTGGAGAATCTCAAGGGTTTTGGCCCTCCCACATGATTGTAGGGCTTGTTTCGTTCAAATTTACCTGAGCAGATTCGAAGGAATGCAATCCGGTTCCGGTGATTAGGGTCCATTTTTGCATGGATTTTAAAGATAAAACCTGAGAATTTTGCTTCATCTGGTTTTACTTCCCGCTCATCTGTTTTTCGACTTTTCGGAGCTGGTGCAATCTTTATAAAAGTATCAAGCATCTCATTGATGCCGAAGTTATTTACAGCTGAACCAAAGAAAACTGGCGCGACCTTTCCAGAAAGGTAAGCCTCGGTATCAAACTCAGGATAAACACCTTCAATCAATTCCACATCTTCGCGCAGTTGATTGGCAAAGCCAGGACCGATCAATTTCTCCAATTCGGGATCTTCTACATTTTCAAATTCTCTCCGAACGTCACTCAGCTTTCGCTGGGATGGAGTAAAGAGATTCAGTTTATGGTCAAAAATATTATAAACTCCTTTGAAGCTTTTCCCCATACCAATCGGCCAAGAAAGCGGATGGCATTGGATATTTAGCTTCTGTTCTACTTCTTCCAAAAGCTCATACGGATCTCTTCCTTCTCGATCCAGCTTGTTGATAAAGCAGATCACAGGCGTATTTCGCATGCGGCAGACCTCCATGAGTTTCTCTGTCTGAATCTCCACCCCCTTTACGCAGTCAATGACCATAATTACCGAATCGACAGCCGTCAAAGTCCGGTAGGTGTCTTCCGCGAAATCTTGGTGACCAGGAGTATCAAGCAAGTTGATTTTCATCCCTTTGTATTCAAAGCCCATCACGGAAGTTGCAACAGAGATCCCTCGCTGCTTCTCGATCGCCATCCAATCGGACTTAGTGGCAGTGTCGATCTTATTGGATTTGACCGCGCCAGCAGTTTGGATTGCTCCACCAAAAAGGAGTAATTTCTCCGTCAAAGTAGTCTTCCCAGCATCTGGGTGAGCAATGATGGCAAAAGTTCTTCGTTTCTGGATTTCTTCTTTAAGACTCATGGGGAATGTTTTTCAGCCTGCAAAGGTAGGGAAAAACCACTAAAAATGGGGGGTATTGTGGGAAGTAGGACGATTCGAGAATTTTCGATTTACGAATGACGATTTCCGAGATTTCCGAAAGCATTGAATCTCTATTATAATTCTTAAGAGTTTAAAATTTAAAAAGTAAGCTACCTCTTTGGATCTTCATGATTTAGACTTCATTTTTAGCCTTTTCTCCTTTCAAATTCTCTATTAAAAAGCTGACTGTATCCAAAATGACTGAAGTTCATCAAGATCTCGTAGATCCAAAATCGTAAATCGTTAGTATTCGAGTATTCCCTCTGTGACAAACTGGGATGCACCTTCGAGGCTTCCATGAAGCACGATTCTAAAAGTGGTTCCTTTTCCGACTTCAGAGTTTTTGACAAAGATTTTCCCACCGTGATAGCCTTCGATAATTCGCTTGGCAAGGGTCAATCCTAATCCCCATCCACGCGGTCGCGTAGAA
>CAWUWQ010000023.1:0-3030 GCA_963926065.1 uncultured Algoriphagus sp. | reverse complement strand
CATATTGGTAAATAAACAACGTGCCCGCTGTAATTACCAGTCCTTGTATGATGCTGGTGGCAAGCTCTTTCAGGTTGAAAAAAGTACTGGTAAATGCCCGAGGTTTTTGAAACATACTGTTTTTTTCTATTGGCTCATTTTCATAAATAATGGAACAGGTTGGCCCCATTACCAACTCTAGAAATATGATGTGAACTGGCGAAAATATATTTGGATAGACCCAGCCTAAAGCCAATGGGAGAAATACAGTTAATATAATGGGGATGTGAATGGAGATGATGTATTGGATTGCTTTTTTCAGATTAGCGTAAATTTTCCGCCCCATTGCTACTGCATCAACTAGCTTAGACAAGTCGTCTTCTTTGAGAATCAAAGAAGCTGCCTGCTTGGCAATCTCCGTTCCTTTGCTTCCCATGGCTACCCCAATATGGGCCGCTTTAAGGGCAGGGCCGTCATTTACCCCGTCACCAATCATCGCGACAATTTCTTTATTGGCCTTTAGGGCATTGATTATTTTCAGTTTGGCCTCGGGAAACATTCTCGTAAATACTTGAATATCTCTTACTGTTTTCTGAATCGCTTCTGCCGACAGATTCATCAGTTCTTCTCCCGTAATGCTTTTTTCAAAACCTTTAAATCCTACTTGCTTGGCAATTGCAGTCGTAGTAGTTGAGTTATCCCCTGTGATTATCTTAACTGTAATTCCCGCAGCATAAAAGTCTTCCAGAACTTTCGGGATATTTTTCTTTGGAGGATCGTAAAATGCGATAATGCCTTTGAAAGTGAAGGAAAATTCCTGCTGCTCTTTAGGATAATCAGTGCCTTTAAAATTTGCTTCTCCTACACCGAGTACTCGGTAACCTTCTTTGGTGAGCTCCGTCAAAGCATCTTCTACTTCCTTTTTTTGAGCTTTAGTTAAATCAGACACATTGATCATTGCTTCCGGAGCTCCTTTGGCGGCAATGATTCGCTTACCGGTGGAGTCTTCAAAAACGTGGGTCATCATAGGAGGCTTTCCTCCTAAAGGATATTCATGAACCAACTTAAAATTGGTTCTTTCGTCTGATTCAATTGTGTTTCCATAGACAGCGTGGAGCGCTATTTCCATAGGGTCAAACGGAATAGGTTCACTGGCCCACATCGCTGTGGTGATAAGCTCTTTCTCCTGGTCAAGGGTGATATTTTCAGGCTTGGAAATTTTATTTGAAACCAAGGTAAAAATCTTCGCAAGACTCATTCTATTTTCAGTAAGGGTACCTGTTTTATCCGTGCAGATAACTGTTGCGCTACCCAAGGTTTCCACCGTCTTCATCTGCTTGACTATGATTCCCATTTTCATCAAACGCCAAGCTCCCAGCGCCATAAAAGTGGTAAAGGCGACCGGAATCTCCTCGGGCAAAATACTCATCGCTAGGGTAAGCGCTTTTAACAAACTATCGGAAAAACTATAGGATTGAAAATAGTTTATACCCCAGACAATGAAGAAGACGGTAACTCCTATAATCACCATTCTCTTTACAAAACTGTTGATCTGTAATTCTAAGGGAGTTTTTTCTTCTTGGATCGTTTCTAGGCTTTTACCTATTTTGCCGAGCTTAGTTGCATTTCCAATCGCCGTTACTGATATGATCGCTAATCCACTGGCTACAGTTGTCCCACTGAACACTTGATTTTTATCGTCTGAAACATCTTTATAAACGGATAGGGATTCACCAGTTAATATGGATTCGTTAACTGAAAAATCATTGGATTGAACAATTTTTCCATCTGCAGCAACAGCAGTTCCTTCTTCGATCATGAGGCTATCGCCTATTACTAGCTCCTCGCTCTTGACCTCTTGTATTTCTCCGTTGCGAATAACTTTAGAGATGGGTTGGGTGAGATCTTTTAAATTTTCCAGCGCATTCCTGCTTCTGGAATCCTGATAAAGGGAAATACCTGCAACCAAGAAAATCGCGAAAGCCATAAAAATCCCATCATCTGTTTTTCCACTAATAAAATAAATGGAAGATGTAGCCAATAATAAGATGACCATAGGTTCTTTTGCGATACTTTTTACAGCAGCAAAAAATCCATTTTCTTTCTTATACGCTAACTGATTTTTCCCATACTTTACTCGTGCAGCGATTACTTGCTCATCTGTTAACCCCTTAACATTGAAATTATTAGCAGACATGATAAAAGTTGATTGTTGGGAATTGGAAAAACTGATTTTTACTGATGAATTTGATTTAACTGAACAAAAGGCTTGTGGTCAAGCTTTTTAAATTTACCTACTTTTTAGTCTTAGCAAACTACTTATTGGGTCTCAAATAATTAAATTTGGGCATCTTATTTTTTTAATGCTTCAAAGCCTGAAACCACATCAAATAATTCCTCGTCGATAGAACTCTGACGTAGGCGATGATATTTCTTTTTGAGACCGTCCAAGAGGTTACTTATATTTTTGTCGGCTCGCTGAATCGCTTCCAATCGACTGGCGTTTTCACTGGCCAATGACGCTACGCATACTTTGAAAAGAGAAGTGAAAAGGTATGTCTCGTCCTGAACTCAGTTAATACAATTAAGAGGTGTGTAGTCAGTCGTCGGATAATTCTAAATCCAACTTTTTTTGAAAAATACCTGTATACCCTGATCATTAGTTTTTTAGGTTTAGGGTAATGGATACCATCCTTTCAATTATAAGTGAAGGATTCTAATTGAAGTCCACTTTTTGAAACATTGGGATTAATAGAAATTTTAATCCAAAAAAAGTAAAGTTGTAAACCAAATGGGGAAGTCCTATTGTGCCAAATGATCAAAAGTCTGCTTTGAAGAGCGAGTCAGGCGGTTCATGTCATTTGCTTTAGGGTCTTTAAGAAAATTTTGGTGATCATTAGGGGTTAAAAATTTCTCAAAAAAAAACCTCTCAAATTTTGAGAGGTTTCATTGTGGAGCTGGTGAGATTCGAACTCACGTCCAGATAAGGAAACAGCGTACCGTCTACATGCTTAGTCACCTTTTGAGTTTTCGATCGAAATATGCTGGGTG
>CAWUWQ010000022.1:0-6382 GCA_963926065.1 uncultured Algoriphagus sp. | reverse complement strand
CTGTATGAATAGCCTGAAGAAAATTTGTTGCGCTGCTATCTTTTTTGCGCTTACTGGAACGTTCACTTTTGCACAAAATGGAGTTACTTTTCTTCAATTCGAAGGCAAAGAAGGCCCCGGAAAAGGGAAACATATTGTGTTAGTAGCTGGAGATGATGAATACCGGTCTGAAGAATCTATGCCCATGTTAGCAAAATTACTTTCCCATCGTTACGGATTTACCTGCACAGTTCTATTCCCGATCGAGCCGACTACCGGAAACATTGTTCCAAGTTTTCAGAATAATATTCCTGGGCTAGAGCATCTGGAAAAAGCAGACCTGATGATTATGTTGATCCGCTTTCGTGAATTACCTGATGCACAAAGCAAATACATAGAGAATTTTCTCAAATCAGGAAAACCAGTTATCGGTCTTCGGACTTCCACCCATGGGTTTGCCTATTCCAAAAACCTGGATTCACCTTATGCAAAGTGGGCTTATAACAGTAAAACAGTAGGATGGGAGCGTGGTTTTGGCCAGCGAATTTTTGGGGAAACTTGGGTAAATCACCATGGAATCCATGCCAAAGAAGGGACCCGGGGATTAATCGACGGAGTCCAACAAATGAACGATCATCCTGTACTTCGTGGAGTGGATGATATCTGGGGCGCATCTGATGTTTATGGAATTAAGAATCTTCCCAAGGAAGCAGATGTGCTGATTTATGGGCAATCTACCGCCGGTATGGATGATAAAGCTCCCCTTATGTGGGAAAAATCCGTGATGCCAATTGCCTGGACCAAACGGTATCAGATCGAAGGAGGGCAGCCGGGAATGGCCTTCGCTTCGACGCTTGGTGCATCTCTTGATTTTCAAAGTGAGGATATGAGGAGGCTTGTTCTGAATGCTTCTTTCTGGCTTTTGGAAATGTCTGATATGATTACTCCCAATTTGAATGTGGACTTTGTGGGGGAATATAATCCTACAAAGTTTGGTTTTGATACCTTCCGAAAAGGGATGAGGGTGGAGGATTTTAAATAATAATTTGGAAAATAGAATTCAATCGACCGGCCATAGAGGTGTCGGTATCGAATGTGGGATCTAGTCCGTTGACAATAAAAGAAAATGAACAAAATAGGATTTAATGTGCTGGCCTGGTCAGCGGTAGTTTCTGAGGACTTATTCCCGATTTTGGACCGTTTAAAATCCATCGGCTATGATGGAGCTGAATTTTTTGTAGGGCCTTGGGAAGAAAAAGCATTTAAATTAGTAGGAAAACACTGCCAAGATATCGGGCTGGAAGCGACCACAGTGACGGTGATGGGAGCGGATGAAAATCCAATTTCAGCTGATCCCAAAGTTCGCGAAAAAGCCAAAGAGAAATTACGATGGGTGCTCGATCGGGCAGCTGATCTCAATTCCCAGGTACTTTGCGGGCCTTTCCATTCAGCTTTTGCCACTTTTGCATCTCGTGCTCCATTGGAAGACGAATACAATTGGTCAGCTGAGGTCCTGAATGAAACGGCAGATTATGCACAAAAACTCGGGATTCTGATGACTCCGGAAGCACTCAACCGCTTCGAATGCTACCTCTGTAATACTATGGAGCAGCTGGATTATTTGCTTGCAAAAGTCAATCACTCAAATGTTCAGGCTATGTTTGATACCCATCATGCCAATATGGAAGAGAAGAAAATGGGTAAAGCTATTGAGTTCATCGCTCCCAGGTTAGGACATTTTCATATTTCAGAAAATGATAGAGGCACTCCAGGTTCGGGTCATGTGAATTTCGATGAGACTTTTTCTACCCTTGCCAAAATAGGTTACAAAGGCTGGCTGACTATTGAAGGCTTTACCCGAAATGATCCTGATTTTGCTAACTCTATTGGGGTGTGGAGAAACTTTTCCGAGCCTTGGGATATGGCGGAAGGTGGGTATAAGTTGATTCGGGAAAAATTATTGAAGTACGGCAGTTAGTTGCCCTTATTTGCGCTCACTTCTCTGTTCAAAATTTATCATTCAGGATTCAATATTTTATGATACGCCAATGAATCAGACTAAAGCAGAGAGAATAGCTTGAAAATAATTTATTTTTTTTTCGATAGAAATTATTGTTTATCAATAAATAAGTATTGATATTTAATGCGTAATTATCACTTATCAATATGAAGATGAACAAAACTTCCAAAACTAGAACTGAAAAAATTCTAGTTGCAATGAAGATTTTGATCTGGATTTTTTTTATAGGCAACTATATCAAAACGGGTGCGCTGGCTTACTCCTTTTTAGTGAGCTTGTCTTTAAATCCGAATGCGGCGGCAGATTTATACCAAGGCCTAGACCTTTTTCAAGTTCTTGCCCGAGACAGAGTCCATTATAGCCTAATGGCATCCAGTTTAATCCTTCTTTCTGCCTCTCGAACATTCCTTGTTTATTTGGTTCTAAAGATTTTCGTGACTTTGAATCTCAAAAAACCATTCAGTGGAGAGATGGCAGGATTGATTAAGCGAATCAGTTTGCTGGCGATTTCAATTGGATTGGTTGACCTGTTGGTCCGTGCGTATGCAGGTTGGTTCCTCGGAGATAGTTCAAGCGTAGGATATTTGGGTGAATACCTCTATGGTTCTGCAGAATTCATATTCTTTGGAATTATTATTTTCATCATCGGGCAAGTTTTTCAATATGGATTGGAATTGCAATCTGAAAACGAATTTAATGTCTAAGCCATGAGGATAATTGTAAATCTTGATGTGATGATGGCCAAGCGCAAAATGTCATTGAATGAACTTTCAGAGCGTGTTGGGTTGACTTTGGCGAATCTTTCCATTCTCAAAACAGGCAAAGCAAAAGCGGTAAGATTCACTACCCTTGAAGCTATTTGTGAAGTATTGGAATGCCAGCCGGGTGATATTTTGGAATACCAGCAGGAGTAGTAATTGCCTTGATTTTTTACAACTCTATAGGTTGAAGATTTAATTCCAGTCGGTGTATCACTAGCCGAAATTTTTTATGATGATACTAGGATTCGAAAGCAGTGTGCAACCTCATGAGCTTAAGAGTTGCTATTTACCGACCCCACAGGACAGTAGTCATTACTGATTTTTATTAGATTAGAAAAGCAAACTCAAAATTCTCTCCTGTGAAAATTCACTTTCTGCTTTTCTTTTTTCTGAGCCCCTTCGCTGCTTTTGCACAGCAGAAAAAACCGAACATCATCTTTATACTTACCGACGATCAGCGCTGGGATGCTTTGGGTTTTGCAGGGAATACTCTAATCCAAACTCCAGAAATGGATCGCTTGGCAACACAAGGAATTTACTTTGAAAATGCTTTTGTAACAACGCCGATCTGTGCAGCGAGTCGGGCAAGTTTGCTCACAGGACTTTACGAGCGAACTCATGGATATACCTTTGGTCAGGGAGATATTAAGCAGCCTTACATAGACCAATCTTACCCGGTCAAGCTTCGGGAAGCAGGTTATCGTACCGGGTTTTTTGGAAAGTTTGGAGTGAGTTACTCGGGATTTTCTGATTTATTTGATGAAGGCGAAAACTACGATCGCAATGGGAAATACGATGACCGCCGTGGATATTTTTTCAAAACGATTGCAAAGGATACAGTTCATCTAACGCGCTACACCAGTCAGCAAGCGATTGATTTCATAAACGGTGCTCCCGCTGAACAGCCATTTATGCTATCCTTGAGTTTTTCTGCACCACACGCTCATGATCCGGCAGAATTACAATATTTCTGGTCACCCGAGTACGATACAATGTACCAAAACCTTGTCATTCCTGATCCTTTGCTTAAAGAAGACAAGTATTTCCAAGCACAGCCGGAATATGTACGAACAGGAGAAAATCGAACCCGTTGGAATTGGAGGTACGATACACCAGAAAAGTATCAGCATAGTGTGAAGGGGTATTACAGAATGATCTCCGAAGTAGATACTGAAATTGGAAATATCAGAAAAGCTTTGGAAACAAAAGGACTAGCGGAAAACACCGTCATCATTCTGATGGGGGATAATGGTTATTTTCTTGGCGAAAGACAACTAGCTGGTAAGTGGCTGATGTATGATAATTCGCTTCGAGTGCCGCTGATCCTCTTTGATCCTCGCCTAACTGGAGGAAAAAGAAATAGAGACTTTGCATTGAATATCGATGTGCCGGCCACGATTCTAGACTTTGCAGGAATCAAATCCCCTAAATCTTGGCAAGGGACTAGCCTGCTTTCAGACCAACTGGCAAAACGAAAAGACTTCCTCACCGAGCACCTCTGGCAGGTAGACATTATTGCGCCGAGTGAGGCGATAAGGACTGAGCGATGGAAGTATTTTCGCTACATCAATCATCAAAGTCATGAAGAACTTTATGATCTATCAATTGACCCCTTGGAAATTAATAATCTAGCATCTGATCCTGCCCGTCAATCTATACTAAAGGAACTTCGAGCGAAGATGGAGAAGAAAATCGCAGGGTATTTGAAGGATAAAATAGAGTAGGAAGTTTGAAAACCCAAAATCTCAAAAGGGGGCAATTTCAAAGTACATCCTTTAGTGCTAATGGCCAAGTACTTGAAAAATGAAAGCTTATTTTAAGTTGGCTAGATGATTTGAAAGTAAGTCTTTGACAGAGGTCCATTTCATATCAGGATATCGATTGTTGTCAGTACTTTTTAAAGTGGCTCTATCGTCAATCATGTTTCGCATGTATTGCATTCCCTGCCAAGCAGGATACAGTTCAGTCTTTCCAGGAGCTATTTTTTTGGCAATTTTTATGATTAGGCTTAATAATCTAAGTCCTCCAGTTCGGAATAATCGAAACTTTTCTCCCGACAATTCATTCATCACTTCGCGGATTTCGTGTGGGCTTATTTGATCACCAGCTACGCTCAAGTAACGAGGGGAAGATGTATCAACAGCGACATTTGCGGTAAAGGTCGCAGTATCTTGTACAGAGGTGAAACCCATCTTTTGGTCCGAATTGCCCCAATAAAGCACGAGTTTCTTATCAAAAATAATCATTGGAATTTCATTTGTGAGCATATCCATGAATGCGCCATTAAAAATCGTCGTGGCATGGATCGAAGTCGAATCTAAATAGCGATGAAATTCCCTTCTTAAATCTAGATTTCGATTTTCGCCATCATGAAAATTTGTAAAGTCTAAGGAATAATCGGAAGGGATAAATCGTGGCACTCCTGCTTTTATCGTAGCATTTAAGAGCACTTTTTGGGTATCAATAATTACATCTTGCAAGCCTGCTAATGCAGAAACTACACAGGTAGCGCCTTTGCAAGCAGTCGCGATTTCTTCTTCGCTACTCATGTCAACTGATATGACCTTTGAACCAAGACTTTCAAGCTGACTTATTTTTTCCGGATTGCTGGTAGAGCGAACTAAAGCCCGGACTTCAGCCCCTTTGTCCAATAGTGCTTTTATTATTTTACCTCCGAGATTCCCTGTTCCACCTGCTACCACTATAATGTGTTTACTCATTTCTTTTGTACGCTAAGTTTTAACTGCACTAGTGTCTTTATAATGAAGGTTTGGTCTAAGATAACTGCTGACTCTAAGGGGATGTTCAGAGAATGCTCTCTTACCAGAGTGAACCTGTCAATTTGGAATATGATCCTTTTGTAACTAGATAAAGTTTCTTTCCCACTGTTGGAAGTTGTTAGCAAAAAGACCGGAGGGTAAAGTGCTAATTCATAAAAACAGAAGGGTGTAATTTTAAAATTACACCCTTCTTAGCTACCTATTGTGAAATTGAAATATTTCCTGATATAGATTATTTATCAGCACTAAAATAATCCCTAACCCAAGCGGTTAATTGATTTTCGGTCATACTATCTGCTTTTTCAACAGATTTTACTTTACCAACTAGAAGATGGTGCTTTTCTGCTAACTCCTTTTTCAATTTCATGCCTGCTTCACCTGGACCAAAAATCACTACTGCATCAGCGGTTTCGATATACTTGACTAGATCGGTAAAGAAATCTGCTAGTTGATGTTTCTCTCGCTCCAGATATCTACTGTCCTGGA
This sequence comes from uncultured Algoriphagus sp., assembly GCA_963926065.1. Taxonomy (GTDB): domain Bacteria; phylum Bacteroidota; class Bacteroidia; order Cytophagales; family Cyclobacteriaceae; genus Algoriphagus. The sequence continues at coordinate 356 of CAWUWQ010000022.1, read as the reverse complement.
CTACATCTTGAGGCCCTCCTTTTTGGGCTGTCCCACTCCCTCCACCTATATTAAAATCCTCAAGGTCAGAGCTAACAGTTTTTAGGTGCTCATTTCCATTTTCAAGTGTGATGATTTTTGCTTCGCTTTTGTCGATCCAAATGCCGATATTTTTCATGATTTCCTGAGTTATTGTTACTAATTATTACCAAAATCGCTAAGCTAATTGCTGTTAGTGATTTTAAAAATCTCAATTTTAATTTACTGAAAAAAACTGACAATAAGGCTATTAACTTATAGTATGATTCCTAATTGATTCACCTGCTATTCGATTGGATTAATCCATTTGGCATTGAGGACAAAAATAACAGTTAGGC
>CAWUWQ010000021.1:0-4825 GCA_963926065.1 uncultured Algoriphagus sp. | reverse complement strand
TTCAAAAAAATAGGCTCCGGCCCACCATTAGTAATTCTTCACGGACTGTTTGGATCGGCTGACAATTGGTACAGCATTTCCAAAGAGCTCGACAAAGAGTTTACCATGTATCTATTGGATCAACGGAATCATGGTGATTCTCCACATTCAGATGAATGGAACTATGCCGTTATGGCAGCCGATTTACTTGAATTGCTGAATGAAGAAAATTTGGATAAAGTATTTCTAATGGGTCATTCCATGGGAGGCAAAGTCGCCATGACTTTTGCGGTCAATAATCCAGAGCGAGTGGAGCGATTGATCGTAGCTGATATTTCTCCACGATACTATCCAGTCCACCATGAGGTGATTTTGGATGGACTTCAGACTATTAATTTACCCGAAATTAAATCCCGGAAAGAAGCAGATGAAGCACTAGCGCCGCACATTCCAGACTTTGGAACGCGACAGTTTTTGCTGAAAAGTCTTGGTAGAAATGTCGATGGCTTTTATTGGAAAATCAACCTTCCGGTAATCGTGAAGCATATCGAGGAGGTTGGAAAAGCCCTCGCTACCGAATCCATCTATAAAGGCAAGGTTTTATTCTTGGCCGGTGAAAAATCAAATTACATTCAGGAAAAGGATATGGAAAGTATTTTGGCTCATTTCCCATCTTACGAATTTCATTGGATCCCAAATGCAGGACACTGGCTCCATGCAGAGCAGCCTCAAGCTGTCGTTGCTGAGCTTAGAAAGTTTCTTCGCTAATTCTCGAAATCTCCTCTGAACTTTGAAATCAAATCCTATGTCCAAATCTTTTGACTACATCATCGCCGGCTCAGGTCTGGCAGGACTGAGTCTGCTGCACCGATTAGTCCAAGACAGTCAATTTGCAGAAAAAAAGATTCTGGTGCTCGATGGGGAGCAAAAAACCAAAAATGACCGAACCTGGTGCTTTTGGGAAAAAGGAGAAGGCCTTTTCGAGCCGGTAGTTCATCACAGCTGGAGTACCTTGAGTTTTTTTACGCCAGAGTTTTCGAAGAATTTTCAGATGCAATCCTACCGCTACAAGATGATCTTGGGTGATGATTTCTACCGATATGTCCTAGATGGAGCCGCTAAGAGTCCAAAAATTACCTTCCACACTGGCAACATAGTGAAAATCTATACCAAGGGAAATCGAGGAGTGGTACAAACCGACTCTGATTCTTTTGATGGAGAATATATATTCAACTCCACGAATCTATTTTATCCTGAGATCTCACCCGAAAACTCACTGTTACAACATTTTCTAGGCTGGAAAATCAAAGTGGAGCAGCCAATCTTTAATCCAAAAGAAGCTACGCTGATGGACTTCACCTTGGATCAGAAGCATGGGACTACTTTTATGTATATGCTTCCCACTACTCCACAAGAGGCGCTGGTAGAATATACCCTTTTCAGTCCAGAGGTATTGGAGCGGGAAGAATACGAAGTAGAACTCAGAAAGTATATTAGGGAAAAGCTACAAATCGACAGTTTCGAAATCACCCACGAAGAATTTGGGATTATTCCCATGTCTTTGGCTCGATTTGAGCGGAGTTTTGGAGCAGAAAAACGAATCATTAACCTAGGAACTGCCGGAGGATTTACAAAAGCCAGTACCGGATACACTTTTTACTTTGTCCAAAAGCACTTGGACGATCTTGTAGTTAGTCTTAGGCAAGGAAAATCTCCTGCCCTTTCGAAGACTTTTCAGGATCGAAAATACGATTGGTACGATCGAACTTTGCTGGATGTCTTACTAAATAAGAAAATAGGTGGCCGGGAGATTTTTGCACAATTATTCAAAAATATCCCTCCGGAATCGGTCCTCGCATTTCTGGCAAATGAAAGTACCGCTTGGGAAGAGTTTAGGATTAGACACAGTGTACCATTGACCGCATTTATAGGATCGGGCATAAAGCAGCTATTTTAAGATTTGTTTTAGACCCCCTGGACAAAAATTTAGGGGGTCTAAAACTGGTTTCTTAAAGGGTTAAGAAAAGAACTGTGCTTAATTCTCAATGGGCTGAATGAGGAAATGAGTAATAGTTGACTGACTTTTGTGCCCGATAAGACCACAAACTACTTGTGTTTTGATCAAAGAGTTTTTAAACTTAAAAAATCAAGAATTTCTTCAGCCATACAACTAATTACTTCACCCTCTTCCCTTTTTTAATCACCATATCCACATCCTGAAGCAGGCTGATATGACGAAGCACATCTCCTCGAACAGCGATGATATCGGCATATTTCCCTTCCGAGATTGTCCCATATTCCTTGTCTACTTTCATCGCAACTGCAGGCCAGTAAGTCGCTGCTTTGATTGCAAGTAAGGGGTCATAGCCAAATTCATTTACCCAGACATCGAGTTCATTCCAGGTGCTTTGACTATGGAATTTCATCGGAATCCCGCTATCTGTGCCAATTAACATGACCACTCCGCTTTGCTTGAGTTGATTGAATTTCCGCTCTAGTGTAGGTTTCCGAACTGGAGTTAATTGGAAATAAGACATCCGACCTGGGTAGCGAAGCGAGGCTCTGATATCGCGAATAATTGAATCAGGCAAGCCAAGGTGCCAACTTGGATCATCCAGTTTTTCAGGATTATTCCGCACCGACTCATAATTGTATAAACCCTCCACCGTCGGAGTCCAAAATAGCGGCCCGAGATTCATTTGGGCAGATCGCTCCTGGATAGCCAGCATGATGTCTTCTGGATATTCCGGTGCCGAGCTCAATCCTGTATGCTCGAAACAATCCACTCCGATTTTCAATCCGATGCGAATTTCCTCTGGACGATGTGAATGTCCCACTACTGGCAAGCCATGTTTATGCGCTTCGTCAACTACCGCTTGGGCTTCTTCCAAAGTCATCTGATCCTGGTCAATTAGCTTGATCACGTCCACTCCGGCATCTGCAAGTTTTTTAACTTTTGCTTTGGCATCCGCTACACCATTTACTCCCCAGCGGAAAGCTTCAGTCCCCGGATAAGCTGTTTTTTGTATAAATGGCCCGGATACATAGATGGTGGGTCCGGGAATTTCACCACGATTAATTTTATCTCGCACATTGATACTCGCTTCTAGAGGCGCTCCAAGATCTCGAGCACTGGTCACCCCAGCCATTAAAAGCTGATGTGCTGACGAAGGCATGATTACTGATTCAAACAAATCAATGTATGTCTTATCCCAATGGTCATAGTCACTATGTCCGTTGATCATCAGGTGCACATGCATATCCCAAAGGCCGGGCAATACGCTCATCCCTTCTGTGGAGATCACCTCTGCTCCTGCAGGTACTTCAAGAATTCCAACCTGCCCAATGGCTTTGATTTTTTCATTCTCAATAATGATTACTGAATTCCGTATCGGCGTTCCTCCAAAACCATCGATTAGAGTCCCTCCTACCAAAGCTTTGATATTTTGGGAGTAGCCTTCAAATCCTGAGATTAGTAGAAGAATGAAAAATGGAAGGATCAAAATTTTTGGTTTCATATGATTTTTGGTTTCTGACGATAAGTTAAAGATTTCGGGCATTAACTTTTAACTTTATATTCAATTCTGAAAAATCCAAAATGCCCAAAGGAAAACTCTTCCTCATCCCAAATGTCCTGGCAGAAAATACTGCCGAGCACATCATCAGTCCTCAGATCCGGGAAGTCATCAGCCATACCAAAGTCTATCTGGTCGAAAACCTCCGAACGGCAAGACGCTATATCAGCAGCCTGAAACTTGGGGTAAATATTGAAGAACTCCACATGGAGATTCTTGACAAGGATACTGCTCCCGAAACCATAAATCGATTGATGCAGCCTTTACTCAATGGCGCTGATGTAGGAATCATTTCTGAGGCAGGCTGTCCGGGAATTGCCGATCCCGGTGCTTTAGCAGTAGCCCACGCCCATGCGAAAGGCATTCAAGTTGTGCCACTTTCCGGACCAAGTTCCATGTTTATGGCCTTGATGGCTTCAGGTTTTTCAGGTCAATCTTTTGCCTTTCATGGGTATTTGCCCATCGATAAAAAGGAGAAAGCCGCAGCTTTGCGCAAGCTGGAAACCGAATCGACACGAGAAAAACGAGCCCAGATTTTTATGGAAACGCCATTCCGAAACAATCAACTTTTGGAAGATATCCTGAGCACTTTGGCTCCGCAAACCAAACTTTGCATCGCAAAGAACCTTACCGCTTCGGACGAAATGGTCCTCACCAAAACAGTCGATGAATGGAAGAAATTACCGATCGATCTACATAAGATTCCCACCGTTTTTATAATCCAAAGCTTCTAAAACCATGTTCACAATAGATGCCCACCTTGATCTAAGTATGAATGCGCTCGAGTGGAATCGAGACTTGACCCGATCTACTTTTGAAATCAATTCCCGAGAGCTAGGTCTTCACGACAAACCTGATCGGGAAAATGCTTTGGTTTCGCTACCCGCTCTGAGAAAAGGAAATATCGGCTTGGTGGTAGCCACTCAAATCGCCCGCTTTGTAGCTTCGGATAATCCACTTCCCGGCTGGAACTCTCCCGCTCAGGCATGGGCCCAAACGCAGGGACAACTCGCATGGTACCAAGCCATGGTCGAGCAGGGCGAGATGCTCCAAATTCGGAATTGGGCTGAATTGGAAGCGCACTTAGCCGATTGGAAGGATGGCAAAGAGCTGGAAAAAAAACCTGTTGGTTTTATTCTTTCACTGGAAGGAGCTGATTCGATCGTGAATCTGGACTATTTGGAAAAAGCCTACGAAAGCGGTCTTCGAGCTTTGGGTCCGGCACATTATGGCCCAGGACGCTATGCTTTTGGAACAGATTCTTCAGCTCC